>JAZOMS010000224.1:0-36690 GCA_045654145.1 Alistipes sp.
AATTCCTGCTCTCGGAGGCGGTGGCATTGGGGCTGGTCGATACGCTTGCCGAGTTTGGCATTGCGGCGCGAATCAAGTGGACAAACGACATCTATGTCGGCGACCGCAAAATCTGTGGTGTGCTGATCGAGCACGATCTGCGAGGGGCACACCTCGCCCGCACGATCGTAGGCATTGGACTGAACATCAATCAAGTGGAGTTCGATCCCGCGCTCCCCAATCCCACCTCGATGAGTCTGCTCGCAGGGTACAAGTTTGATCGTGAGGAGGTGTTGCAGACGCTCTCCCGCAAGATTATGGCGCGCTACGAACAGCTTGCCGACGGGGCGTGTGAGCAGTTGCAAAGCGACTACCACGCGCTGATCTATCGTCGTGATGAGGCGCACACCTACCGCCTGCCCGACGGCACTCCGTTCGAGGGTACAATCCGTCGTGTCGAGGCCGATGGCACGCTCATTGTTGAGCACTCCGACGGCTCGGAACGGGGCTATCTCTTTAAGCAGATTGAGTTTGTGATATAAATTTTTCAGGCAAGGGCGTTGCGAAATAGAAAATATGCGCTATCTTTGTACATTGCAAGAGGTGCAAACAACAATAACTTAAAACAATAAAAAGACTATGAACACTCCTAACAATCTGAAATACTCCAGCGACCACGAGTGGGCTCGCGTGGAGGGCGACATCTGTGTTGTCGGCATTACCGATTATGCTCAGAGCCAGCTTGGTGACATCGTTTTCGTCGATGTAACTACCGTAGGCGACACCCTCGATAAGGGCGAAGTTTTCGGTACGATCGAGGCTGTTAAGACCGTTTCGGACGCATTCCTGCCCGTTGGTGGCGAGGTGATCGAGTTCAACGAGGCACTCGATGGCGACCCCGCATTGGTTAACAAGGATCCTTACGGCGAGGGTTGGATGGTGAAGGTTAAGATGTCGAACCCCGCTGACCTCGACGAGTTGCTGTCGGCTGAGGAGTACGAGAAGATCTGCGAGTAAGACGCTCGATTGCAGACCAAACCAACGAGCCGCGCCCCGAAATGGAGCGCGGCTATTTTATTGTCCTACACCGTAGCTAATCCTACTGAGGATTATGAATAAACTTCTGCTTTTGAGGCGCAGTGATCTTGCATAGGAAGGTCGATACTTCCGAACTTGCCTTTGTGTCGGATATCTTGAATGAGAGCAGACCCTCCATAAAGCTATATCGAGCAAGTTGGTCACCGTAATACGACGTGTAGGTATAGCGATTCGATCGGACGGGCTCAACAATCTGCATATCGGTACGATAGGGCGATGTCTTGTCTACATTTTGGTCGACGCAACCATTGCCTGTGGTCAGGTATTCATAGATCGGCTCGTCGCACAATCTGCCCTCGGTCATCGCAACCGCCTCGACATCAAGTAGTAGCGACACACTGTGATCATAGAGATCCGTCGAATAACGAATCTGCCACAGATTCTCGCCCTTACATTCGATCTCCCAATAGTTAGGCGAGATGAAACCATCGCCCTGCTTGACCTTCCAGATGCTACCCACCTCGTCGAGCGGAGTATCAAAAATGAGATAGAGCGCGATGCGGTCGCCGTCCATCACTCGCCACCCATCTTCTGCTTGGCGCAGACGCATACGTGGCAGATGTTTGTCCTCGATCGACAAGCGTTCAGCCTCGTCAGCCTGAGAGTATTGGTCGATTACCTGCGCATAGCTCAGCACTTGCAGTTGGGCAATGATCTCATCGTACATTAAGTTGTATGCCTTCTTGGCGAAGCGGTCGGGATTGGGCTCTTCCTCATAGTATACTGTACACGACGTGAGGGCAATAAGTGCCGTGAGAATATATATCAAACGTTTCATAGCCATTAGTTTTTAGAATTTATAACCGATACCTACACTAAGGTTTGCCATCGAGCCTACGGTCAGCTCGGCAAAACCGAACAAACGTCGACCCACCGACACACCTATCGGGGTGAACTGCACGGGCACGAAGGTCGACTTATAAGATCGAGTAATCGCTCCGTTGCTATCTTTTGCGCGATCAAGACACAATCCGTAGCCGAGACCCAACGACGAGTAGAGTCGAACATTACGACGGTTTAGGTATGAAAAACGCACCGTCGGGACGAACATAATATGGTGCTCGTAGCTGGTCGAGTGGAGCTCTTGGGTCGTCGACAAATATTGCGATTGCCACCAACCGGTGTAACCCACGTAAAGACCGAATGAGAGCCACTTGCGGGGTGAGTACATATACGACAGCGCGTAGCCGCAAGAGTTCTTGTATGCACCATCGTAGAGGAAGTCGTCGGGGTGGATCAAGTCATCTCGGTACATATCAGCCCACCCGATTTCCAGATGATCAATCGGGGTGGCACCGATCGTCAGCCTAAATTCGTGGTCGTAATGTTCGTAGCCATTCGGACCGAGTTTCAAAGGTTTTGTTTCGTTGTTCGATTGAGCCGACGCTACGACCGCCAATAGCAGCGCAATCGAGAGTAGGTTAAACCGTTTCATCTGTTTGAAAGTTTTTTGGTTAATAATTTTCTATCTTCACTGCAACATCGGAGTGGATTGTTGCAACGCTTTTTTACTCATACGTATAACTCCATCCTTTTATTGCGTGAAAATAGAAAAAAAATTACAAAAACAAGAAAAATCCGTTTTTTCTCGCCAAAACGATATAATTGCGACAATTACACGTGTGCGACGACTGCCGCCTTAGTTAATCATCAGGTACTCGATCTTCTGATTGCTGTATTCGGGAGCGATCGTGTAGTGGAACGGCGCAACAACCGCCTCGCCCGTCTTGTAGTCAGTTACTCGGATCGACATCTTGCCCTCAGTGAATGCCGTACCCGAGTAGTTGGTCGAATATTTATAGGTGTCAAATACGACAGGATCCATAATCTTCATATCAATGCGATAGGGCGCAACAACCATCTCGTTCTGCACAATATCGCACTCGCCCTCGATCGTGTATTGGTAGATCGGTCCGCTGGTCAACTGACCTCCGATCTGGTCGCCCGCCTCGACATTGAGAGTGAGCTCAACGCGAGAGTAGTCGTAGTTGATCTGCTGGCGCAACTGCCAACGCTTCTCGCCCGTACATTCGATCGTCCACAACTGATCTGTTGTGATGGAATTGCCCGTGGGGTAAGTTACAGTCCAAACGCTGCCGAGCGTATCCAGCGGCGTATCACACTCGAACGAGAGAGTGGTACGACCATTATAAATTACATTCCAGCCCTTTTCGGTTTGACGAAGGCGGGCATTTGGCAGGTGCTGATCCTCGATAATCTCGCGCTCGCCATCGCCCGAACGGCTATAAAGGTCGATGGTCTGTGCGTAACTCAAAGTGTGAACCTGACGACGCACCTCGTCAATCACCATATTGAAAGCCATCTTTGCCACGAGGTCCTGATCGGGGTTGTTGTTCTCGCTAATGGTACACGAACTCAGTACAACAAGAGCCGCAAAAAGATATATAAGTCGTTTCATAGTAATCAATATATTAAGCATTTAGAATTTATAACCAATACCTGCTGCGCAGACACCCATCGAGCCGGTGCTCAGCTCGGCAAAACCAAACAGACGACGTCCTACGCTCACGCCCAAAATGGTAACTTCGGCGGGGCAGAATCGTTCGTTGCGATTCGCTTCGATGTGCCCATCGACATTTCGGGTGCGCTCGCGACAGAAGCCTACGCCCACACCGATTGATGAGTAGAGGCGCACCAACGGACGGTTGAGATAGGTGAATCGCGCCGTCGGCACCAACATCAGATGTCGCTCCGAGATTTTCGACACAACTGCCTTCGTCGCACGCAGGTGCGTCGTTTCCCATTGGCAGACGTAGCCCGCATAAAGACCCACCGAAAACCACTTCACAGGCGAGTACATATACGATAGTGCGTAGCCACCCGAGGTCTTCAACGCTCCGCGATAGGTCAGATCATCGGGATAGATAACAGGGTAACGCTCCTGAATAAAAAGTTCATCATAGACGAAGAAATCATCCTCGAAAAGAGGTGTTACGCCAATTGTCAGGCGAAATTCGTGTTTGTCGCTAACGCCGTTTTTGCGGCTGAAATCGAATGAGGGTCGCTCGTCGCGCGTCTGAGCCGATGCCGTTAGACCAGCCAATAGTGCGAACACGATCAAAATTGCTCGTTTCATTTTCGGATTAGTTTTTTGTTTCTATTTTTTGTGTTTGCTTGCGTACTCTATTGCATAGACGCACAAACCGCCCATTTTGTTGCACGAAAATTCGAAAAAAATGTAAAAAAATCCTACCAGCACGCCTTTCGACTGATAATCAACCCTATGCAAAATTGTGAATTAAAAAATAGTCCGCACCCCGACGAGGTAGGGTGCGGACTATTTTTTCGCTCGCTGAGGAGTCGAAAAACCTGACACAAAAGGTTTTAGATCGAGATGTCGAGAATCTCGAAGTGGAGCGTGCCTGCGGGAACCGTTACATCGACGTGCTCGCCCTTCTTCTTACCCAGCAGAGCCTTAGCGATCGGGGTACCGATAGCCAACTTGCCCTCGCGAAGGTTAGCCTCATTCTCCGAAACGATGGTGTAGGTTACCTGCTTGCCATTGTTGTGGTTCATCAAGGTTACCTTGCTGAGGATCTGCACCTTGCTCTTGTCGATCTTCGTCTCGTCGATCACGCGCGAGTTGTTGAGCGTAGCTTCGAGCTTGGCGATTCGCATCTCCAACATACCCTGTGCCTCACGTGCTGCATCGTACTCGGCATTCTCCGACAAGTCACCCTTGTCGCGAGCCTCGGCAATCGCCGCCGAGATAGCCGGACGCTCAACCGAACGCATATGATCCAGCTCCTCTTTGAGTTTCTTGTAGCCCTCTTCGGTCAGGTAAATAATCTCGTTTGCCATTTGATTAGTTTTTTGAAAACATAAAAAAATAATGAATCCCGACCTTGCGACCGGAACCCAACACTTCATTTTTTTGATAGTGCAAAGGTAGGGATTCTGTTTCGACTTTCCAAATTTTTTTGTACCTTTGTTTTGTCGATACCTCGAACGAGGCACGAAATGTGTGCCACAGCCGAGTTCGGAACAGTCAAAACGGAGAGGTAAATGGCAAGTATATTGAGTGTTATATTCTCGGTCATCTATACGATCATCATCGTGGCGGTCATCGTCCTCGTGATCGAGCAGCAGCGCGAGCCCGTATGGAGTTTCGCGTGGGCTATGACTGTGATTTTTATCCCCGTAGCTGGACTTATTCTCTTCATTCTGTTCGGCTACCGACCTGCTCGCAAGCGACTTGTTGCGCCCCCACGAATCGAGCGCAGCGAGCGTATTCCTTTCATCACCCTGCTCGAAAACAACTCCGACGCAAAGCTCGCACTGAATAATAATCTCGACGTATTACACAATGGCGACCAGACATTCGCCTCGATCGTCAAGGCATTGGAGTCGGCACGCGAGTCGATACACATTGAGTACTACATTTTTTGCGAGGACGAGGTTGGCAACTACATCGCTGAACTGCTCGAAAAGAGGACTCGCGAAGGGATCGAAGTGCGACTGATCTTCGATGCTGTGGGTAGTTGGAAATTGAGCAAAGAGTTCATCTCACGACTGCGTACAAGTGGCGTCGAGGTGGGTCGTTTTTCGCCCATCACATTCCCCTACTTCACCCACTATCTGAACTATCGCAACCACCGCAAGATAGTCGTTGTCGATGGTCGAGTGGCATTCACGGGTGGCATCAACATCGCCGAACGCTACCTCAAAGGCGACACTATGGGACTTTGGTACGATGTCCACCTGCGCATCGAGGGCGATGCCGTGGCCGACTTCCAGCGTATGTTCTTGGCCGATTGGGCTTTGGTTACGGGGCAGACATTGAGCGATCCGCGCTATTTTCCACCCTCGGAGGTTACTCACCAAGCACCGATGCAGGTGGTCGGATCGAGCGTCAGCTCACGCTGGTCAGCCATCTCGCAGGCATTCTTTGCAGCCATCACTGGCGCTGCACGATCCATCACCATCTCTACACCCTATTTCATCCCCTCAACCTCGTTGCTCGAAGCATTGAAGGTTGCGGCATTGAAGGGCGTCGAGGTTCGCATTGTGATCCCTGCCCGTTCGGACAGCCGTTTGGTGCATTGGGCTACCTGCTCGTTTGTCGATGGACTGCTCAGCGCAGGCGTGCAGGTCTATCTCTACACTGCCGGCTTCCTCCACTCGAAACTGATTGCCGTCGATGGTCGTATGGCCTCGGTCGGCACGGCCAATATGGATATTCGATCGCTCGAAGACAACTCGGAGGTTTCGACCTTCATCTACGATCGCGATACGGTGGCCGAACTGACCGCAACACTCGAAGATTACATCGCCCACTCGCGTCGTGTGATGCCCGACGAGTGGTACACACGCCCTCAGGGTCAGCGTTTTATCTACGCTATTGCCCGTCTGGTCAGCCCGTTGCTCTAAGCTAACGGTAGCACGATTAAACCGTCTTACGTTGCTCCTAATCATAAAAAAGCCACGCTCCGAAAAGCGTGGCTTGATCCTAATCTTACATCTATCGCATTACTCCTCCGAGATCACAACGAACGTGGGCACAACACGCTCGATGCGCTCAGGGCGCTTGCCGCCATCGCTGGGGTGATTGACCAACTCACCATCCCAATTAACGATTGCCGACGAGCCGCCACCATCGAGGTTAACACCCTCAACCACACCAAGCTCCATCAGGAACTCAGCCAGCTCCGACAGCGTACAACCCACGCTACCGTTCATACCGCGACCATCGACAACCATAATCACCAGCTTGCCGTCGTCCGTCAGACCGATTGCCGTGCGGTTGTGGCGAGCCTTGCCACCAATAGTGCGATAGTACGACTCGCCGAGCGAACTTTCGAGCGACACATCGCGACCATTCTTCACCAACATCGGGCCTGCCGCCACGGCATCAACCACCTGCCACGGATAGGATCCGAGCTGACCAACTGCGGGCGGCGCAGGGGCATACAGACGCAACGAGTCGTCGTTACCCACAGCAAAGGGATAGACGTATGGATGATACTCCTTCTCGGGCTGGCAGAAGATCCACTGCGCCTCATACGAGCCGTCGGGCATCTGTCCGAATGCTGCGTGGATCGGATAGACCTCCACACGCTCGCCATTGGCAGCCGTACGTGTTACCGAACGGACATCAGAAGCATCAACTCGCCCCTCGTTCATCAACAAGCTGACCGATTCGAGCGTGCGCATATTGAAGAAACCAGCATTGGCAACCACCACCGGCTTACCCTCGCCATACTCTGACCAAGAGGCATAGAGTTTCGATGGCGTAGTACCGCCTTCGACCTCTACGGCATTGAATTGCAGATGTTTATTAGCCTTTTGATCGATCACAAATGCAAACCATACGTAGGGCTTACCATCAGCGTGATTGGCGCGTCGTTCGATAAATTTCACACCTCGTGGCGCACGTGCCGCAACGGGCAAAATCATCAGCACAAGAATCAGGGTTGTAAGTAGTCGTTTCATAGGTTTTCGAGTTTTTATTTTACGAATTTGGTCTTAAAGTTAGCAAAAAGCTCGCAAAAAGTTTGCAGGCATAAATAAAATTTATAACTTTGCCTACGTAAATAAGCCAAACCCAACTCACGAATATGACAATCATTCAGCTCGAATACCTTTTGGCCGTAGCCAATTGTGGCAGTTTTTCGCTCGCATCGGAGCGCTGTTTCGTTACCCAGCCCTCGCTCAGTATGCAGATCAAAGCCCTCGAAGAGGAGCTTGGCGTGGTGTTGCTCGATCGCTCGAAGAAGCCCGTTATCCCGACCGAGGCCGGAGAGGTAGTTTTGGAGCAGGCTCGCCAAACGCTGGCAGCCTATAACTATATCCGTGAGGCAGTTAGCGAATTGAAGGGAGAAACATCAGGCAAGCTTCGTCTGGGCGTTATCCCCACCATTGCACCCTACCTGCTACACAAGTTCATCCCCGAATTTGCCCAGCGCTACCCACGCGTCGAGTTGGAGGTCAAGGAGATGGTTACACGCGACATCATCGCCGCTCTCAAACGCGATGCTATCGACGCAGCACTCGTGGCGAGTGGCACCTGCGGCGACGGCATCAACGAGCAGGAGCTGTTCGATGATCGTTTCTATGCCTACGTTTCACCCTCGAATCCGCTCTACGAACGTAGCAATATCCGTATCGAGGACATCAACCTCAAACAACTGTTGTTGCTGAGTGACGGTCACTGTATGCGTGACCAGATCATCGAGCTGTGTCAGGCACGCCACAATATGCCCTCGCACTACTACTTCGAGAGTGGCTCGATCGACACGCTTATGCGCATTGTCGATTCGACCTCACTGATGACCATTATTCCTGAGATGGCGGTTGAATTTGTACCCGCGCACCACCGCGATCAGGTCAAGCAACTGGCTAAGGGTGCCACCTCGCGCAAGATTGCTATTGCTGTGCGCCGCACCTACGTTAAGAACTCGATCATCAACGCACTGAAAGAGGTGATTCTCGACCGCGTCGGCAAATAACCCACCATTTGGGTGGGCTCTGCTGTTTTCGATTGGGACGATTGTTATCATTTGCAAAACCAGCAACACTCTTGCAAACCACACCATTTTAAGTTCCTGCCGTACGGGCGGGCTTCCTCCCCCCCCTATTTACACAATATTTTCGAGAGAATCTGCTCTTTTTGTGCGAGAAATTTGGATTTACGGAAATAAATCGCTTTATTTGCAAAAACCGTAAAATCAAACGACTATGAAACGCTATTTACTACTACTGCTGGTGGCATTGTTCTGCTTGCCAAGCGATGGTTTTGCTCAGTCTGCTTATAGTCTTGTGTTTATCAATGCACCCGGCTGGGGGCAAACTTCGGGACGCGAACGTGATTCTTGGAGCGGAATGTTAGGCTTGGGAGGGTCAAGAAGATACCCTAAATCATATCGAATAAGGTCAACACAACTCCCTCGCGTCGATAAACTTTTCCCGTTTCCAATCGAGAAGATAGTTGATTCTCAGACAGGACTTACAATTGCGAAATGGGAAGATGGGTCTATCTATGGAGGGCAAATGTACTACGGCGAATTAATCGGAGCAGGTATGATGCTCTATGCCGACGGAAGTTGTTACAGTGGGATGTGGAAAAATAATCTTCCCAACGGAAATGGGACATACATTTCACCTGAGGGGGTCAAGTATATGGTCAAATCAATCAACGGTGTTCCTCACGGCAAAGGCATTATCGAGAATACAGATGGCAAGAGATATTCCGCACGTTGGGAATATGGCAAAATCAAAAAGAGATCGATCAAACTCCTCGAAGAGAAGAAGTAGGCTTGAATTCACAATTATGCCGCGCTTTTCGGAGCGCGGCTTTTTTATGCTCTGAGATGGAGAAAAACGCCAAAAACCAAAGATTGTCGCTCGGGTTTGCAAAATATTTGATAGAAATGGTTATCTTTGCAGTTTGAATAATATTGGAATTCGCGCGCTCGCGCATAGAAGGTGCGAAAGAGAATGATTCGAAGAACAAATTAAGTAACAAAAACAGTTAACAGAAAATACCAACAATCGAGATTTATGGAAAAACTGATAAACACTATCGTAGGAGCTATTCAAGACAAAAAGGGTAAGAATGTTGTATCGCTCGACCTGACGGGTTTCGATGGCGCGATCTGCTCGCACTTCGTGATCTGCAACGCCGACTCGACAACGCAGGTAGCGGCTATTGCCGACGGCATCGAGGAGAAGGTTTTCGAGGAGCTGCGCGAGAAGGTACACCGCATCGAGGGTATGAACAACGCCGTGTGGGTTGCAGTTGACTATATCGACGTGGTTGTACACATCTTCCAGTCGGAGTTGCGCGACTTCTACCGTTTGGAGCAGTTGTGGGCTGACGCACCGCGCACCGAGTATCCTTACGAGGAGTAATCAGACGTGAACTAACACTGAATTATGGCAAAACAGAATAGAAAGAATAACCGCCAGCTGTTCCAGCGCACCGCATCGATGATGGGTATGTTCTGGGGCGGCTTGTTGCTTTTCATCATCGGCTGGGGTATGCTCTCGGGCGACAAGGGCGAACCCGTAGAGACCGATTGGAGCGTTGTGGAGCAGATGGTAGCCAATGGCGAGGTCGCACAGATCAACATCGTGAACAAAGAGAAGGCTGAGGTCGAACTGACCGAGGAGGCGATCGAGAAGTATCGCCAGCAGCCCGAATATAAGAATATCCCCGAGAGCGGTCCGATGCAGCTCTACTTCACCATCGGTTCGGTCGACGCCTTCCGCGAGGATCTGGCAGCAGCCGAGCAGGGTGCTGAGGAGAAGATCGTTGTCAAATATGAGAAGCGCGAAGATCGTTGGTTGAATATCGTAGGCAATCTGCTGCCGTGGATTTTGATCATCGGTTTTTGGGTCTTTATGATGCGTTCGGCACGTGGCGGCGGTGGCGGCAACGTGATGAACGTAGGCAAAGCACGTGCTCAGGTCTACGACAAGGATAACAGCGAAAACCGCGTAACGTTCAAGGACGTTGCGGGTATGGAGGAGGCTAAGCAGGAGATTATGGAGATCGTCGATTTCCTGCGCAATCCCCAAAAATACCGCGAGTTGGGCGGCAAGATTCCGAAGGGCGCTCTGTTGGTTGGCCCTCCGGGAACGGGTAAGACGATGTTGGCTAAGGCTGTTGCCGGCGAAGCTAACGTACCGTTCCTGTCGATCAGTGGCTCGGACTTCGTCGAGATGTTCGTGGGCGTAGGTGCCTCGCGTGTGCGCGATCTCTTCCAGCAGGCGAAGGAGAAGGCTCCCTGCATCGTCTTTATCGACGAGATCGACGCCATCGGTCGTGCGCGTGGCAAGAATGCAGGTTTCTCGGGTAATGACGAGCGTGAAAATACACTGAACCAGATGCTGACCGAGATGGACGGCTTTGCCACCAACTCGGGTGTGATCGTGTTGGCTGCCACCAACCGTGCCGACATTCTGGATAAGGCTCTGATGCGTGCAGGTCGTTTCGACCGCCAGATCGATGTGGGTCTGCCCGATGTGAAGGAGCGTGAGGCAATCTTCGGTGTGCATACCCGCAAGTTGCGTTGCGAGGAGGGTATCAGCCACGAGTTTTTGGCTAAGCAGACGGCAGGTTTCTCGGGTGCCGACATCGCAAATGTCTGCAACGAGGCGGCTCTGATCGCAGCTCGCCACAACAAAAAACAGATCACAAAGGAGGATTTCTTAGCCGCTATCGACCGTATCGTGGGCGGTCTTGAAAAGAAAAATACCGTGATGACCGCAAAGGAGCGTTATGCTACGGCTGTTCACGAGGCGGGACACGCGGCAGTAATGTGGTTGCTGCCCGAGTGCGACCCCGTAGTGAAGGTTACGATCATTCCGCGCGGCAAGAGCCTCGGTGCAACGTGGTATCTGCCCGAGGAGCGCACCCACATCACCAGCGGCAACCTGCGTCAGCGTATGAGTGGTATGGTTGCGGGTCGCGTTGCGGAGCAGACTTTCCTCGGCACGATTGGCACGGGCGCACTGAACGACTTGGAGCGCACGAGCAATATGGCATACGCAATGGTGGCTTACTACGGTATGAGCGAGAAGATTGGCAACGTCAGCTACTACGACTCGACGGGACAGCGCGATGCCTTCACCAAGCCATTCAGCGAGCAGACCGCACGCGAGATCGACGAGGAGGTGCGCCGCCTGATTGACGAGGCTACGGACGAGGCTCGCACGCTGATCGAGCAGAACCGCGATAAGGTACAACGTCTGGCGGAGATGTTGGTTGAGCGCGAGACGGTCTTTGCCGAGGATATCGAGAAGATCTTTGGTCGCTCGGCACACGACGAGCGCAAAGCTGCTGAGGCAACTCCGACAGCCGAACCAACCGACCAGCCACAGAGCGAGGGCGATGAGGTAGTTGCCGCGATCGAATAACAAACCTAATTTCAAACTCCAACTGTTAAAGTAGATGATGAATCCTAAAATTAAAGACATATTGATCCGAGCGGTGTCGGGCGTAGTGATGTTAGCCGTGATGTTGGCTGCAATATTGGGTACGTGGTGGAGTTTTGCTGCACTACTGCTGGCGATTACGGCAGGCGTAACGTGGGAGCACCTGCGACTGTCGGAGCACTGCGGGGCACAACCCCAGAAGGTGATGGCGATGGGAATCGCGCTGTTGGTCGTAGTACCGTTCGGCTTGCTGTTCACCGACGAGCAGATCGTAACCGAAGGGATAATTTTGGTCTTCTTTATGATGTTCGTGGTGATGGTCGCAACGTTGCTGGTGCTCTTTGTGGAGCTTTTCCGCCAGCGCGAAACACCGATTCAGAACGTCGGAGCAACCATTCTGCCCACGTTGCAGGTGGCATTGCCCATCGCAATGTTGGCATTCCTGCCCGCTTTGGGCGGAGGCTACAATGCGTGGCGCGTGGTGGCATTCTTATCGATTATTTGGGCTAACGACATATTCGCATTCTTGGTCGGCATCACGCTCGGTCGCCACCGTCTGTGCGAACGTATCTCGCCCAAAAAGTCGTGGGAGGGATTCATCGGGGGCATTGTGGCAGCTATGGGCGCAGCTCTGCTCTCGGCATACCTGCTGGGCGAGGATCTGATGATCTGGGCAGGTATGGGCATCTTGTCGGCATTGGCGGCTGTGGCAGGCGATCTGGTCGAGTCGATGTTCAAACGCTCGGCGGGCGTCAAGGATAGCGGTGCGATTATGCCAGGACACGGTGGCTGGTTCGACCGCTTCGACGCAGTGCTGATGGCTGCCCCCGTGGCGGTGATCTACCGATTGATGATTGAAATTTTGTAGCAACTTGATAAACACTCCTAAACTATGAAGATAAACAAAGAGGGACTGAAAATTATTGCAACCACGGGACTCATCGTGGCAATCATCTTGGCGACCAACTGTCTGTTGTCGATCTACGGTTTGCTACCGATGTGGGCAACCATCACGATTCTGGTCGTGGCGTTGGGTATGTGGGGCTTTGTGATCAGATTTTTCCGCGAGCCCGCGCGTCCGCTGCTGAAAGATGACCAAATCGTATTCTCGCCCTGCGATGGCGAGGTAGTGGTGGTCGAGCCGACCGATGAGAACGAATATATGGGTTGCAAGTGCCTGCAAATTTCGGTATTTATGTCGGTTCACAACGTACACGTCAATTGGTTCCCCGTTTCGGGCGAGGTTGAGTATTTCAAATACCACCCCGGCAAATTCCTGGTGGCTTGGCACCCCAAGTCGTCGGAAGAGAACGAGCGCACAACGACCGTCGTGAACACGGGCAAACACAAGGTGCTGTTCCGCCAGATTGCAGGTTTCGTGGCACGTCGCATCGTGTCGTATGCCGAAGTGGGCAAGCGCGTTGAGCAGAACTCGAAGTGTGGTTTCATCAAGTTTGGCTCGCGTGTTGATCTACTGCTGCCGCTCGACTGCGAACCGCTGGTAAAGATTGGCGACAAGGTGGTCGGCTCGCAGACTCCGTTGGTGCGACTGAAATAGTCCTCACTTCGAAACACCAATAATTGAAACAGATGGATATTCGATCGATACCTACCTCGTGGCGTTTTGCGCTGGGTCTTGTGGCTACGGCAGTGGCATTCTATCTGCTGTGGTATTTCAGCGACATCGTGATCTACATTCTGATCTCGGCTGTGCTGGGTATTATCGGCCGCCCGCTGGTGCGCCGAATATCGGTGGTGAAGATTCGCGGTCGATACATTCCGCGCGGAGTAGCGGCTTTGCTCACAACGGTATTGATGTGGGTTTTGTTTGCTACCTTCTTCTCGATATTCATTCCTCTTATTTTCAATAAATTGAGCCAATTTGCAGGGCTCGATATGGTGCAGGTGATCAGCTCAATCAACGATCCGATCATTGCATTGCAGGAGCACATCAGCGAAACGTTCTCGATCCCGATGCGCGAGTTCTCGCTGACCGATACGCTGGCAGCAACGATACGCGAGTGGCTGAATATCGACGTGGTGAATAGCGTAGTCGGCTCGTTCGTTTCGACCGCTACGAGTTTCGTGATAGCTCTGTTCTCGATCACCTTCATCACCTTCTTCTTCTTGAAGGAGGACGATCTGTTCTACTCGATGGTAACAACCGTATTCCCAAAGCGTTATGAGGATAATATCACCCGTGCGCTGGACTCGGTTACGGTGCTTCTGGTGCGTTACTTTACGGGTATTTTAGCCGAGTCGTTCATTATGATGGTAGTCGTGTCGCTCGGGCTGTTGCTATTTGGGGCGAGTGGCGAGAATGCCTTCTTCACAGGTCTGATCGTGGGCGTGCTGAACGTAATCCCCTACGTGGGACCAATGATTGGCTTTGCGATAGGTCTGTTCGTTGGATTGGTCAGCCCGATCGAGGGTATGACCCTCGCACAGACGCTCTTGGCTACGGGCGGTACGATCTTGACAGCGCAAGGCTTGGACAACTTCGTGTTGCAACCCGTACTCTACTCCAACCGTGTCAAGGCACATCCGTTGGAGATATTTATTGTGATACTGATTGCCGGCAATCTGGCTGGCGTGGTAGGTATGCTTCTGGCAATCCCCTCATATACGGTCATTCGAGTCTTCGCCAAGGAGTTCTTCAACAACTTCCGTGTGGTGCAGGCGCTGACCGAAAATTTGACAACTGACGACGAAAAACGATGACAAAACTCACCGGTAGAGTGATTCAAGGCAACCGTTTGGGACGCACGATAGGCTTCCCGACGGCCAATATCGAAATAGCGTGCCACTATCAATCGGCTAACGGAGTCTATGCAGCGCGCGTGCTGCTGGACGATGGACGCGAGTTCCAAGCGATGGCCAACCTCGGCCACCGACCGACAGTAACCGATTGTGGTGCATTGTGGCTCGAAGCCCACCTATTTGATTTCGACGAAGAGATCTACGGTCGAATGATCGAGGTCAATTTGGTGCAGAAGATCCGCAACGAGCGTCGTTTCGAGAACATCGACGCTCTGCGCTCACAGCTCACTAAGGACAAACAACAAACATTAAAGATATTAAACACTATGTTTATCGACACTACTATTCCCTACCGCGTTGCGGACATCTCGCTGGCTGAGTGGGGACGCAAAGAGATCGAGGTTTCGGAGCACGAAATGCCCGGTCTGATGGCTCTACGCCGCAAGTATGGCGCACAAAAGCCCTTGAAAGGCGCTCGTATTATGGGTTCGCTCCATATGACAATTCAAACCGCCGTACTGATCGAGACGCTCGTTGAGTTGGGTGCTGAGGTACGCTGGTGCTCGTGCAACATCTTCTCGACGCAGGATCACGCTGCCGCTGCAATCGCCAAGGCTGGCGTACCCGTCTTCGCTTGGAAGGGCGAGACACTCGAAGAGTATTGGTGGTGTACCGCTATGGCGCTCTCGTTCGAGGGTGGCAAGGGTCCCAACCTGATCGTGGATGATGGTGGCGACGCTACGCTGTTGATTCATCAGGGTTTCGCTGCTGAGAAGGATGCTACGACACTCGACCGCGAGGCTGGTAGCTACGAGGAGAGCGTGATCATCGACACCCTGCGCAAACTCTTGGAGGAGGATCCCCAGAAGTGGCACCGCACCGTCGAGGAGTGGAAGGGCGTTTCGGAGGAGACCACCACGGGTGTTCACCGCCTCTACCAGATGCAGGAGCGTGGCGAGTTGCTCGTGCCCGCAATCAACGTAAATGACTCGGTTACCAAGTCGAAGTTCGATAACCTCTACGGCTGTCGCGAGTCGCTGGCTGACGGTATCAAGCGCGCAACCGACGTGATGATCGCGGGTAAGGTTGTGGTTGTCTGCGGCTATGGCGACGTAGGTAAGGGTTGCGCACGCTCTATGCGTTCGTATGGTGCTCGTGTGATCGTTACCGAGATCGACCCCATCTGCGCATTGCAGGCAGCAATGGAGGGCTTCGAGGTTATGCGTGTCGAGGATGCTCTGCCCGAGGGTAACATCTATGTAACCACCACCGGCAACTGCGATATCATCACCTTGGAGCATATGCAGGGTATGCGCGATCAGGCTATCGTCTGCAACATCGGTCACTTCGACAACGAGATCCAGATGGCACGCTTGGAGGCTTCGGACGCTGTGAAGAGCACCATCAAGCCGCAGGTTGACAAGTACACCTTCGCCGATGGCCACTCGATCTTCGTGCTGGCTGAGGGTCGCCTCGTGAATCTGGGTTGTGCTACGGGTCACCCCTCGTTCGTGATGAGTAACTCGTTCACCAACCAGACTCTCGCACAGATGAAGTTGTGGGAGGATCGTGAGAATCCCGTTGTGGGCGTAACCCGTCTGCCGAAGGAGCTCGACGAGGAGGTTGCACGTCTGCACTTGGAGAATATCGGCGTTCGCCTGACCACCCTCTCGCAGAAGCAGGCCGACTATATCGGCGTGAAGGTCGAGGGTCCGTTCAAGGCTGACCACTACCGATATTAGGATTCAAGATTCAGAATTCAAAATTCAAAATTAAGTCGCGTTCCGATTTGGGGCGCGGCTTTTTTGTTATTCAAAATTCACCCGCCATATGGGCGGGTTTTACTTTTTAACTTTGCCTTCAATGAATGCGCACGCGATGACGTGGGGCGGCGCGACTTTTAGTCGCGGGCGCCACCGCGTGTGCCGATTTCGGAGAAATCGCCAAAACGCAATTCAAAATTGTTTACTTTGCTTTCAATGAGAGCGCACCTTCGCGGGCTGCGGGGGTCAGCCAAAGGCTGAGCCCGCGAAGGTGTGTCAAAATCGCAGATTTTGCCAATATTTGCATAAAAGTAGATTTTCAGCAAGGAGAGAATTGGGTTTGTAGATTTAATTTGTTATATTTGCAAAAATCCAAAAATCATACAACTATGAAACGCTTTTTACTTCTGCTCGTTACAGCGATTTTCTGCTTGCCGAACAATAGTTTTGCGCAAGGTTGGAGCCTACCAAGTTCCAGCGAGACGATTGATCCCAGTCAAGGGGCAATGGCGAGTACGTGGTTTGTCGGCAAATATGGAGGGACAAGCGGATTCGATTGGGGAAGTCCAAAAGAATCGGAAAAGGGAATAGTAAAATTACCTCCTGTAAATATTCATACAGCTATTGAGCTATCAATTGACAAGGCAACGGGCAAAACTACTGCTCGTTGGGAAGATGGTTCAACATTTGATGGCTACACCTATTATGGTCAAATCAATGGAGAGGGAACAATAACCTTTGCAGATGGTAGCAAGTACCACGGCGGATGGCGATCCGATCGTTTTCACGGTGTGGGCACTATGGAATATGCCGACGGAAGTAAATATCACGGACAATGGAGCTTTGGTAAACCAGACGGTCAAGGAACGATTATAGAGCCCAATGGCGTTAAAATTACGCTCAAATTTGATGAAGGGATACCTCGTGGCAAGTGTATTATCCAAGATGTAGACGGTCGTTTGTACACTGGTCGTTGGTCGAGTGGCATACTCCGAGAAAAATCAATCAAACCCCTCGAAGAGAAGAAGTAATCTTGAATTTTGAATCTTGAATTTTGAATTATAATAAAACCGCACTCTTCACGGAGTGCGGTTTTATTGTGAATTGAAGATACTACTTTTTGAGTTTTTCGACTGCTCGGCATAGGTAGGCGTCGATGTCGTTACTCAACTTGTGATAAAGGAAACAATCCGTATAGTTCTCATTATCAAGCAGTACATCGCGCACATTGCGGAGCTGGTTGCTGTAATTGCTCAGTTCGTTGCTCAGTGCCTGACCTCGCTGCGACGAGGAGTTGATACGCGACACCGACATACAGCGCAGACGTTCGCAGACGGCATTGAGTGCGATCATCACCACGTTGTCCATCAGCGTATGACCGTGCATATATAAATATGTATCCTCGGGATAGACGCCCATATCCTGCAACTCACGACCAAAATCGTCGATACGTTCGGCTATATCGGGGCGAGCATTTTCGAGCGAAGTGCGACGGCGCGACACTTGACGCGACAACCAATCGAGCGTGGTGCGGGCATTGTCGTCGGGTTCGAGGTAGTTGATTTTCACACTATTGCGAAAATCGCACAACTGAAAGACGTTGATATCGCTATCGCGTGCCGAGAGTGCATACCACAAAAAGAGCGGATAGATCGTGCGCGAATAGTCAGCCATAAACTTCTCGAAATCGAAGATTCGGGTATCATTTTTGGTTGCACGCACGCAGACATTGTGCAGCGACGGAGCATAGCAGACATAGTTTTCGGTGGCGTAGGCGTAGGTGTGGAACATAAACGGTGCCTCGACAATCTTGCGCGACTCGGCGCGATGTTTTTGGAAGAGGTAGTCGAAGTCGCCATCAACGCACAACAACATCTCCTCGTTGCTCTGCGGCAGGAGTGCTTCGAGCACCTTCTTACCCTTAGCCATATCGGGGCGATTGGGTACCGAAATTTCGAAAACGTAGTAGGGATTATCGAAGTGGTCGAAGATACCGCGCCAGAAGGCAACGTCCTCATAACCTTCGACATAGACCCTCACCAGACGTTTGGACGGGTCGACTGGCAGACGATCGTAGCTGACTGTCTGCATCTCGCGCTTCGAACGAACGGAGCGACCTCTATTGAAAACCACCTTTGTCATACTTGCAGACAAATATAGAAAAAAATCGTATATTTGCCAAAAATAAATCAAACGGAAATGAGCAACAACGATTGGAAAGCGCGATTAAACGTGGTTTACTCCACAAACCCTGACTTTCAGTACACTACCGACGAGCCCGAAGAGGCGACCACTCTGCCCCCACAGCAGCAGCAACTGCGCGTGTGGCTCGACCGCAAACAGCGTGCAGGCAAGGTGGTTACGTTGGTGCGCGGCTTTGTCGGCTCGCACGACGATTTGAAGGAGTTGGCGTCGCTGCTCAAAAGTCGTTGTGGCGTGGGCGGTTCTGCCAAAGATGGCGAGATCATCATTCAGGGTGATTTCCGTGATCGCATTGTAGACATCTTGACCCGCGAAGGCTACAAAGCAAAGAAAGCAGGATCGTAAACAATTATAGTACAATGCGCAACGTCATCAAAATATTGCTCTCTATCATCGCGCTGATCACTGCAATCGGTGCACAGGGACAATATTACGATTGGGGCGCAGATCCCGCCTCGACGCGCTGGCAGCAGATTCGCACCGACCGTTTTCGGGTGGTCTACCCCACCAATTTCGACACTATTGCACGCCGCACGTTGCACTTTTTGAATGCTGCGGGGCAGGACATCGACTACGGATTTCGCCGCGGGGCGATGAAGATTCCCGTAGTTATGCACACCCAAAACACAGCCTCGAATGGTATTGTGATGTGGGCACCGCGACGTATCGAGATGCTCACACCGCCCGACATCGAGAGCTATTCGATGCCTTGGCTCAAACAGCTTTCGGCACACGAACAACGCCACGCCGTGCAGTACAACAACCTCAACCGCCACACCTTCCGTGCGCTCTACTACCTGCTGGGCGAACAGGGTGCTTTTGTCAGTTTGATCGGATTGCCGCTATGGGTTATCGAGGGCGATGCAACGCTGATCGAGACCGATATGAGCACCTTCGGTCGTGGTCGTCAGCCCTCGTTCTCGATGGCCTACCGAGCCAAGCAGGGCAAGATTGTCGATGGTCGCAACCCCGACCGCTGGTTTTGCGGCTCATATCGTGAATATATCCCCAATCACTATGCTCTCGGTTATCAGATCTCGGCACACGCCTACAATAAATACGACCGAGTGATCTGGGACGAGGTGGCCGACTACTCATCACGCTATCCATTCCTGATCGTGTCGAATTACATCGCACTGCGCAAGCGTGTCGGTACCAGCAGCCGAAAGCTATTCTCCGAGACGTTCGATTCGTTGCAAACATATTGGGATGCTCTCCCCGAAGTCAATCCCTCGACGCAAATAATCACCACTCCAACAACATCTTACACCACCTATTCGCATCCGTTGGCAATCGACTCAATGCACGTCGTTGCCATCAAGAGCGACTTCGATCGCTCGGCTCGTTTGGTCGAAATCGACCTGCATACGGGCGAGGAGCAACTGATCACGCACATCGGCTCGGTCAGCACCCGCCCTGCACTCGGCAACGATGGTCGTCTGTGGTGGACAGAGTATCGACGAAGTCTGTTGTGGGATGAGCGCTACGACTCACGCCTCTGCTGGACTGATCTCGACAATGGGCGCACCCACTCGGTGGCGACTGACGCCAATATCCTCTACCCCACTCCGATCAAGGGCGATTCGATGGCGTGGGTCGAATATGCGCCCACAGGTCGCTACACGATCGCTACGGGACGAGCAGGCAAGGGTAGAGCGCTCACGAGCAAACCGTTGGGTGAGGAGATTCACGGACTTGCGTGGGACAACTCGACCGATAGGCTCTACTACATCGGTTTGGACGACGATGGTATGTATTTGGGCGAGGTCGACGCTGAGAGCAACGACCGACGACTGACCCGTGCAGCATACGTAACGCTGAGCGACCTGCGCTCGAAAGATGGCCGACTCTACTTCGGCTCGATCCGTTCGGGACGCGACGAGGCGCACGCTCTCGACATCGCATCGGGTCAAGAGTGGCAACTCACCGAGTCGAAATATGGATCATTCGACCCCTCACCCGCCTCCGAGCAACTGATCGTTACGTCCTATGATGATCGAGGCTACTTAATTGCAACTCAGCCGATTGATAGCGCAATTCGCACCATCGAGTGGGCATCGACTCCGACCGACTTAGTCAATCCTCCTCGCCGCCGTCTGCCCGTAGTCAATCTCGATACGGTGCGGGTCGATACCGCAACACTCGCTACCCAACACGAACAACTGCCCTCACGCCGCTATCGCAAGGGGTTGCACTATTTCAAGTTCCACAGCTGGATGCCCGTTTCGATCGATCTGTTCGAAGCTATCGACAACTTCACATTCGATCCGCAGTGGGGCGCAACCATCGCTTCGCAAAACCTACTTTCGTCGGTTACGGCATACGCCACATACGGCTGGCGACGCGATCGTGGCTCGATGATCCGTGGTGCGATCAACTATCGCGCCCTCGGTCCTCACATCGAACTGCAAGGTCAGTATGGCGGAGCAATGCAACCTGTCTATAAGAGCTCGGACGAGGTGGCCGATCCCACGCAAAAGCTGCGCAAGTATGCAATGGTTGGGGCTCGCCTCTCGCTGCCAATGCAATTGTCGAGTGGTCATCATCTGCGCTACCTCACACCGATGGTCGATTGGCAGTACTTCAATGGACTGCTATATAGCGACCGCACGAAGAATTATCATCAGGGAGTCAATCGTTTAACCTCGTCCATAACCTTTGGCGACAATGTCCGCTCGGCCTACCGCAATATGCGTCCACGCTGGGGCTATGCTCTGCGTCTGACCCACTCATTCAGTCCGACCAACAACGATTTTGCGCACTCGTTCTCGATCTTTGGACAGGTGCTCACGCCCGCAATTGCCCGCAACCACTCGTTGCGTCTGCGTGCAGTCTATCAGACCATCGAGCAGGGCAAGAGCTACTCGTTCTACCAGCGCGACTTGTACCCTCGTGGAGCCGAATATCAACTCACGTCGAGCCCTTCTCGCTACGTGGCTACCGCCATTGATTATCAACTGCCGTTGTGTTACCCCGATTTTGGCATTCCTGGGGCGATTTTCTTCAAGCGTATCGCGCTGAACGCAGGTTTCAACTACGCAACGATGCGTATCTACGACAGCGAGATTCAAAAGCATAAGTGGCAGAACGTCAATTCGTTTGGAGGCGACCTGATCATCGACTTCAACGTTATGCGCACGCCCGCGGCCTCGACCTTTACGATCAATCTCTCGCTCTACAAACCGAGTAATCGCAAGGGCGTTCACTTCTCGGCTGGCGTAGGTCTGCCCACTTGATCGGGTCCAAAGGCGCACCATAGTGGGCACTTTTCGTAGAAAAGTGGCTCACGATTTCGTCTTTTCAGCAGAAAATTGTAACTTTGTACGATTGTTCAATCGCGATTACGTTATTCTGTTAAAAAGATATGGCACAAAAGACCAATAACGCAAAGACCCAAACCACACGCCCCCGCTTAGTTAAGTGGCTGTGGATCATCGCAATGTTTCCGTTTGCATTGCTCTTCTTCCTGCTCCTGCTGACCGCCATCGGTCTGTTCGGCAAGTTGCCCTCGTTCGAGGAGTTGGAAAATCCCAAAAGCAACATCGCAACCGAAATCTACTCCGAAGATGGCAAAGTCATCGGCTCGTTCTTCGTGCAGAACCGTTCGTATGTTGAGTATGCAGACCTCTTCCCCGAGGATAGCTCGCTGATGTTGCGCCTCGATGGCGAGGAGGTGCCCGCCGTGGTAGCAGCTCTGATATCGACCGAAGATGAGCGATTCCACTCGCATTCGGGTATCGACATCAAGGCGTGGATCCGCGTGGGTGTCAAGACCATTGCTTTGGGTAATTCGGGTCAAGGTGGCGGTAGCACCATCACCCAGCAGGTTGCCAAGAACCTCTTCCCGCGCGACACAACCTCGCGTGGTCCCGTGATGCGCAAAGCGAGCCTTGTGATCTCGAAGCTCAAAGAGTGGATCACAGCCGTAAAGCTCGAATACAACTACACCAAAGAGGAGCTCGTTGCGATGTACCTCAACACGGTCGAGTATGGCTCGAATGCCTATGGTATTAAGTCGGCAGCGCGAACATTCTTCAACAAGACGCCCGATCAGCTCAATATTCAGGAGGCTGCCGTGCTGGTGGGTGTGGTGAACAAGCCGACACGCTACAATCCCGTTCTGAACTACGACCACTCGATCGCACGTCGCAATACGGTGATGTCGCGTATGCGTGCCAATGGTTGCATCACACGTGCTCAATACGATTCGCTCTCGGCTCTGCCCATTCAACTTAACTACCGCCCCATCTCGCACAATGACGGTACGGCAACCTACTTCCGCGAGATGTTGCGTTTGGTGATGAATCAGCCCCGCCCGAAGCGTTCGCAGTTCAATAACGATTGGGACTTCGATCAGGCTCTCGATCAGTGGAACAACAATCCGCTCTATGGTTGGTGTCAGAAGAATCAGAAGGCCGACGGAACCGATTACAACATCTATCGTGATGGTTTGAAGATCTACACCACGATCAACTCGTCGATGCAGAAATATGCAGAGGAGGCTCTCTTGGAGCATATGACCTCGGACGTGCAGCCTCGTATGGATCGACAAGTGAAGAACACGGGGGTGCTGTTCCGCGACCAAAGCAAGGAGGATATCGAGCGTATTCTGCGCAACGCAATGCGCTACTCGGATCGCTACTACCAGATGAACAAGGCAGGAGTACCCGAGGAGGAGATCTACGCCTCGTTCGATCGTCCGTGCCGTATGAAGATCTTCACCTACAAGGGCGACCGCGACACCACGATGACCCCGCGCGACTCGATTCTGCACCACAAGCAGATCCTGCGTGCCTCATTCGTGGCGATGGATCCCGCAACGGGACACGTCAAAGCATACGTCGGAGGTCCCAACTTCCGCTACTTCAAGTACGACCTGGCTAAGCAGGGCAAGCGCCAGATAGGCTCAACAATCAAGCCCTTCATCTACACCTTTGCCATTGATCATCTGGGACTTACACCCTGCTCACAGGTAATGAACGAGCCCGTTACGATCGAGACCGACAACGGTACGCCGTGGACACCAAAGGAGGCCAACCGTGATCCGTATGACAGCGAGTTCCACCCGCTGAGTTGGGGACTGGCCAACAGCCGAAACAACTACTCGGCGTGGATTATGAAGCAGTCGAAGCAGCCCGCTGCCGTGGCCGACTTCATTCACAATATGGGTATCGACAGCTACATCGATCCACAGTGGGCTCTGTGCCTCGGATCGTCGGAGGCATCGCTGTTTGAGCTGACGGGTGCGTTCTGCACCTTCGCCAATCGAGGTGTACACACCGAACCGATCTTCGTTACACGCATCGAGGATCGTCAGGGCAACCTGCTGGCGACCTTCATCCCCCCAACCGAGGATGCCATCAGCGAGCAAACCGCCTACACGATGCTCGGAATGTTGCAGAACGTAGTTCGTGCCGGCACGGCAGGACGTCTGGGCTGGGCTTACAACGTTACGGGCGAAGTAGGTGGCAAAACCGGTACGTCAAACGAAAACCGCGATGCGTGGTTCGTAGGCGTTACGCCCAACCTCGTGGCAGGAGCTTGGTGCGGTGGTGAGGATCAGTCGGTACACATTTCGGGTGCTGGCGAGGGTGGCGCGGCATTGGCACTGCCCATCTTCGGACGCTTCATCACGAAGGTCTATGCCGATCCGCGCTTGGGAGTCAAGCCGACCGATACCTTCTCGCGCCCGAACAACGTGGTGGTCTATGACTGCGACGAGGAGAATCGCCAGCAGCAAACCGAAACGGAGAGCGAAGATGAATTTTTCGATTAAACACTCAAAATATTTTTGAAAGAGATGAAAGTTGCTATCGTAGGTGCAAGTGGCGCAGTGGGTCAGGAGTTGCTGCGCATCTTGGCCGAGCGCAAGTTCCCGATCGACGAACTGCGTCTGTTCGGATCGGAGCGTAGCGCAGGCCGCGAATATATGTTCAACGGCAAAGCGGTGCGTGTCAAACTTTTACAACATAACGACGACTTCCGCGACATCGATGTTGCGTTCACCTCGGCAGGTGCAGGCACTTCGCGCGAATTTGCCGAGACGATCACCCGCTACGGTGCGTTGATGATCGACAATTCGAGCGCATTCCGTATGGAGGACGATGTGCCTTTGGTTGTTCCCGAAGTGAATGCCACAGATGCAATCAATCCCCCACGTGGAATTATCGCCAACCCCAACTGCACCACCATTCAGATGGTGGTGGCATTGCAGGCTATCGAGCGTCTGTCGCACATTCGTCGCGTACACGTTTCGACCTATCAGTCGGCAAGTGGCGCAGGTGCAGCAGCAATGGACGAGTTGGTTGAGCAGTATGCCGAATTGGGTCGTGGCGATGAGCCGACGGTCAATAAGTTCGCCTTCCAGCTGGCCTACAACGTCATTCCGCATATCGACGTCTTCACCGACAACGGCTACACCAAGGAGGAGATGAAGATGTTCAACGAAACGCGCAAGATTATGCACTCGGATGTGGCAGTAAGTGCTACGTGTGTACGCGTGCCCGTGATGCGAGCTCACTCAGAGAGCATCTGGATCGAAACCGAGCGTGCGATCTCGGTCGAGGAGGCTCGCAAGGCATTTGCCGAGAGCGAGGGCGTAGTACTGATGGACGAACCGCAGGATAAGGTCTATCCGATGCCGCTCTTTATGGCGGGCAAGGATCCCGTCTATGTGGGTCGTATTCGCAAGGATCTGACCTGCGAGCAGGGTCTTTCGTTCTGGTGCGTGAGCGACCAGATTCGCAAGGGCGCAGCACTGAATGCTGTGCAGATTGCTGAGTGGTTGCTGCGTAACGGTCATCTTAAATAATTGAATCACTGAGATATGCTCCACTTCGACAGCGACTATATGGAGGGTGCACATCCGCGTATTCTCGAACGATTGGTGCAGATCAATTTCGAGAAGATTGGCGGTTATGGCACTGATCCCTATTGTACATCGGCTGCGCGACGTATCCGCGAGGCGTGTGGCGCACCCGAAGCTGATGTCCGCTTTTTGGTAGGTGGAACACAGACCAACGCAACGATAATCCGCTCGATTTTGCGCCCCTACGAGGGTGTCGTGGCAGCCGATACGGGACATATCGCCGTACACGAAGCGGGGGCAATCGAGGCTACAGGACACAAGGTGCTGACGATCGAAGGCATCGATGGCAAATTGACAGCCGAACGATTGGAGACCTACCTCGCTCGCGAACGTGGCGACGAGAACCGCGACCACGCCGTGTGGAGCGGAATGGTCTATATCTCGCAGCCCACCGAGCTGGGCACAATCTATTCACTCTCGGAATTGGAGGCGCTTAGCGAGGTATGTCGTCGCTGGCAGTTGCCACTCTTTATCGATGGCGCACGATTGGGTTATGCTCTGGCAGCCCCTTCGGCTGACTTCACATTGGCTGACGTGGCTCGCTTGTGCGACATATTTTACATAGGTGGCACAAAGGTGGGGGCACTGATGGGCGAAGCGGTGGTCATTCCACGTGGCGAGCAGATCGCCCACTTTACCACGCTAATCAAGCAGCAGGGAGCACTGTTAGCCAAAGGATGGTTGCTCGGTGTGCAGTTCGATACGTTATTCACTGACGATCTTTACATCGAGATAGCTCGCAACGCAGTTCGTCAGGCCGAGCGACTGAGTCGTGCGCTGGTCGAGAAGGGCTACACACTCACTGCTCCGACGCTCTCGAATCAGGTCTTCGTAACGCTCAACAGCGAGCAGTTGGCTCGTCTTGCGGCGGTAACGACATTCAGCACCTGGGAGCGATTAGCTGATGGGCAGACTGTTGTTCGCTTGGCTACCAGCTGGGCTACAACGGATGAACAGATCGATCAACTGATCGACGCGCTGTAACGCCACTCCGCAAAACGAAAAATCCCCCACCTCACTCGGCGGGGGATTTTTCGTTTGGTTGGGAACAGATACTCTACCACACAAACATCTGCAAAATCTTCCACGTTGCCACCAGATGGCAGACGTCGCCAAGTATGACAAACAGATGAAATACCGAATGAATATAGGGCACCCTCTTGAAACTATACATCACTGCACCAGCGATATAGGCCACTCCTTCGCCAATAACCCACAGCACAATCGCAAGGCCGCAACACTCATAAAAAGGTTTGAACGCAACCAGTATCGTCAATCCCATCAGGCAGTAGCAAGCCGTTTCGAGATAGCTCTGCGACTTCATCTTGCGGAAACTCAATGCCGTACCCACAATCGCACTGAACCAGACGAACGAGAATATTGCCAAACCCCACACTCGTTCGCCACCGCCACACATTGCGATCAGCGTTACGGGCGAGTAGCTACCGGCAATATGCCAATAGATGGCTGCGTGGTCGAACTTGCGCGCTAACGCCTTGGCATTGGTTCGGTGCGCCGGTATCGAGTGATAGATGGTCGATGTGGCGTACGAACTCGCCACGCCGAACAGATGGAGCAAAAGGCTGAAAATCACCACCGACGAATCGGCTACGGTACTCTTGGCGATCAATAATGCACACACCACGATGCCCGCCACGAGTCCCACGGCGTGTGTCGAGACATTGACCACCTCTTCGCCCAACGTATATGCTGTTTGTTTCTTCACGTAATCGATTGGAAGTTATTCATTAACCACTCAACTAACCCTGACGCTTGAATCGCGATGGCGAGTAGCCGGTATGTTGCTTGAAATATTTACCGAAGAACGACTGCGTCGAGAAGTTCAGCGCATTGGCAATCTCCTGAATACTCATTCCCGAATACTTCAACAGCGTCTTGGCCTCCAAAATTACATACTCATCGATCCAACGTGCTGCGGTCTTGCCGCTGATATCCTTGATGACCGACGAGAGATATTTGGGAGTGATATTCATCTGCTCGGCATAGAAACTCACGTTACGCTCGCTCTTGTGATACTTCTGCAAGAGTTGAGTGAACTGCTCGAAGATCACCTCACAACGCCCCTGCTTGGTACGCAGCTCGCGACGCTGATTGAAGTCCGATAGAATGAAGAAGAGTGTGGTGAAGAGCGTCTGGATGATACTGCTCTTATGAATCTCCTTGTCCGAGCGCAACATTGTCTTGATCAGACCAAACAGCTGGCGAATCTCAGCCACATCGGCATCGGTCAGATCGATACAAGGCGACTTGCCCAGACGCAGATAGACAGGCAACGAAGTCGAGATATCGACCGGCACATCCGAAATGAACTTGTGCGAGAAAGCCACCAAGTAGGCACCCGCATCGTGGCTACACTCCACACGACGCAACACATTGTCGCTATGGATATAGACCAGCGTATTGGGTTTCAGGTCATAGGTATCTGTTCCGAGCGTTACACGTGCCGTACCCTGCATCACTATCATCGCCACGAAACCATCGAACTGCGTTGCGACAATTGGGGCATTGCGGCGATTGATGTAGGCGATCACCAGATCGTCCGAGTAGTAGAACGGATCGACAACATTGTTGCGGATCTGCGAAACCGATAATTTGTTGAAGTTTGTGGTCGTCATCTATTTTTTAGGGTTATTTCTTTAATATATATCGTTTATCTTCCTTGCAGAATTTAGTCAAGCAAAACATTATGGGCGGATTACCCGCACGGCACCCGCACGGCAGACCATCTCAATAGGCAACGACGGTCCCTGCTGACCATCGATGTCAGTCGGTTCGTTATTTATGGAGTTGATCGAGATGCGACTGCAATGGAAGTGCAACACATCGCGCGGAGGCTCAGTACCGCCACCAAAAATGTAGTGCAGAAATGTAGGAACAGCCGTCAGCGCAGGCAACACTCCTGCCTTCAACACCAACACATCGAGGTAGCCATCATCCACTTCGGCCATCTTTGCCAATGGGAAGTTGCCCGCTGTTTTACCATTGAATGCAAGCACTATCAGCGCATCGCCACTCCAATCGCCATCATCCGAACGTATCTCGATCGGAATGGGGTGCATCTTAACGAAATCGATCATACCACCCACGACATAGGCCGCCTTTCCAATGGCGTTTTTGAGCCGAGTGGGCGTGTGTTGCGACACGTTGGTGAACAATCCGAAGCTGAATACATTGACAAAGCACTGCCCATTCACCACTCCGATATCGGTCGGTTTGGGCTTACATTCGAGTATCTGACGGCACGCCTCAATCGGATTCGAACGCATACCGATTGCCAAAGCAAAATCGTTGGCCGTACCCGACGGGATCACCCCGAACGGCAGATCCAGCCCCTTGCGCAACATCTCACTGACGATGTAGTTGACCGTGCCGTCTCCTCCTGCCACGAGTAGATGGTCGTAGCTATCGTTCAACCCCGCCAGCAGAGCCGAAGCCTCAACCTCAAAATCGATCTCGCACACCTCCAACTCGATGCCATACTCGGCATAGAGCTCCGTAATGCGATCGAGCGACATAACGATCGAGGTCATCCCCAACCCCGAACGGGGGTTGTATATCAAGCGAGCCCGTTTCATACTCTACTGCCGAATCATCTCCTCCATCGCAGGGGTGTACCACACCTCGAAATCCTCGTCCGAGCCCTCCTCTGCGGTCGAAATCAGATAGGCATCGACACCATCAATGCCCGAAATCACCTCCTTAGCACGCTCCAATCCGAGCGACATACACATCGTACCCAACGCATCGGCCTCGGTCGCTGTCGGTGCAATGACCGTAGCCGACAGCAGGTCGGTGATGACACTCTCACCCGTAACGGGATTGATCGTGTGGGCTATCTTATGACCATCATTATCAATATAGTAGCGGCGATAATTACCCGAGGTCGCCAACGCGCGATCGGTCATCGAGATGATCACTTGGCAGTTCTCCCCTGGGTTCATATTACCATCGTAGGGCGAATCGACCGCAATGCGCCACGCACCACCCTTCGGGTTGCGACCACGGCAGACGATCTCGCCACCAACCTCGACCATATAGTCAACTATGTCCAGACGCTCAATCTCCGAAGCGATGCAATCGACCGTATAACCCTTGCCAATCGAGTTGAAATCGAGTTGCAGACGCGGATCATCCTTGATGATTCGATTCTCCTCGATGCGCATCTTATCCATTCCGACAAACTTCAACAGCGAGTCAATATTGGGGTTTTCCTGCGCCTTGCCACCTGCAAAGCCATAGGCCTTGGTCAGAGGAGCTATCGTAATGTCGTACATACCATCACTGACAACGTTGATCGCACGCGCCAAACCCACCATCGAGCTGATGTGCATATCGACCGAATCACTCTCACCTCGATTGATTCTGCTCACGAGCGAGGTTGAATCGAAGATCGACATCGAGGCGGTCATCTCGTCAAAAATGCGATCGACAGCCTCCTTGATCTCGGGCACACGATCCGACTCAGCACGTGCGATGATGCGGTAGGTCGTTCCGATACCATAACCCTCCAATCGCACATACTCCTCCGAGGCTGGCTGCGCACAGCCAAACATCGTGGCAAGCATCACGACCGCCACCAAGCGGTTTATCAAACTAAAATTCAACGCTCTATTCATCTCGCAAACAATTATATCGACTCCGCCCAACCATCAATCAGAGGGCGCAACATCCAAAAATCACGACAAAAATAACAATTTTCGTATAATTTTGCAACACGATAATAAAATTTAGATAAAGCATTGTTAGATTGCGAAAAAAGTAGTATCTTTGCGCCCACGCTCTGGTGGTATTCGATAAGGCGAATCCATCGTAGAGTGGAACCATAAAAAACAAACTATTTATGAGCTATTTATCAGCAGAGAAAAAGCAGGAGCTTTTCGGTCAGTACGGCAAGTCTAACACCGATACCGGTTCGCCTGAGAGCCAGATCGCACTGTTCTCGTACCGTATCAGCCACCTTACTGAGCACCTCAAAAGCAACAAGCACGACTTCGGCACCCAGCGCGCACTGCTGCGTTTGGTTGGTAAGCGTCGTAAGTTGCTGATGTACCTGAAAGAGGTCGACATCGAGCGCTACCGCGCAATCGTTAAGGCCCTCAACCTCCGCAAGTAAGAGGTCGTACACGAGGCAAAGTCGCAATGAAGGCAATTTGCAAAGAATTGCCTTCATTTGCGTACTTAGAGCGCACATTTCGCAGTGCGCTTAACATTGAAACACAAGAGGTAAAAAAATAATAAACTGACACAAGATGTACAACGCAACACAGAAGGTGATCAAATTGAGCGGCGACCGCGAGATTATCATCGAAACAGGTAAGTTGGCTAAGCAGGCCGACGGTTCGGTTGTGGTAAAGCAGGGCGACACGATGTTGCTCGCTACGGTTGTAGCTGCTAAGGATGCTAAGCCCGACACCGATTTTATGCCCTTACAGGTAGATTACAAAGAGAAATACGCATCGTGCGGACGCTTCCCCGGTGGTTTCCTCAAACGTGAGGCTCGCCCCGGCGACAACGAGATTCTCGTTGCTCGTCTGATCGACCGCGCACTGCGCCCCCTTTTCCCCTCGGATTTCCACGCTGAGGTATATGTAACCGTGAACTTGATCTCAGCTGACAAGGATATTCAGGCTGACGCTTTGGCAGGTCTGGCAGCATCGGCTGCTTTGGCCGTATCGGACATTCCGTTCGGTGGCCCCATCTCGGAGGTTCGCGTAGCTCGCATCAACGGCGAGTTCATCATCAACCCCACCTTCTCGCAGATGAAGGATGTCGATCTGGACATTATGGTCGGTGGTACGATCGACAACATCCTGATGGTCGAGGGTGAGATGAAGGAGGTTTCTGAGGAGGTTATGCTCAACGCTATTATGTTCGCTCACGAGGAGATCAAGAAGCACTGTGCTGTTCAGATCGAGTTGATGAAGGAGCTGGGCAAGGATGTTAAGCGCACCTACTGCCACGAGGTTAACGACGAGGAGTTGCGCCAGCAGATCATCGCTGAGACCTACGACAAGGCTTACGCAGTTGCTACCAGCGGTACGGCCAAGCACGAGCGCGCTGAGGCTTTCGAGGCTATCGAGGCCGAGTTCGCTGCACGCTATACCGAGGAGGAGTTGGAGGAGAAGTTGCCGCTCATCAAGCGCTACTTCCACGACGACGTCCAGAAGAAGGCTATGCGCAATATGATCCTCGACGAGGGTCTGCGTCTGGACGGCCGTAAGTGCAACGAGATCCGCCCCATCTGGTGCGAGATCAGCTATTTGCCTGCAGCTCACGGTTCGGCGATCTTCACTCGTGGTGAGACCCAGTCGCTGACCACCGTAACTTTGGGTACGAAGCTCGACGAGAAGCAGATCGACGAGGTGCTGGTACAGGGTACCGAGCAGTTCGTACTGCACTATAACTTCCCCCCGTTCTCGACCGGTGAGGCTAAGGCTGCACGCGGTTTGAGCCGTCGTGAGACCGGCCTCGGCCACTTGGCTTGGCGTGCGTTGAAGCCGATGGTTCCCATTGGTGAAGAGAATCCCTATGCAGTTCGCGTAGTGAGCGATATCTTGGAGTCGAACGGTTCGTCGTCAATGGCAACTGTTTGCGCAGGTACGCTGGCACTGATGGATTCGGGTTTGAAGATCAAGAAGCCCGTTTCGGGTATCGCAATGGGTCTGATCACCGACACTGCAAGCGGCAAGTATGCCGTTCTGTCGGACATCTTGGGCGATGAGGACCACTTGGGCGATATGGACTTCAAGGTTACGGGTACCCGCGACGGTATCACCGCAACCCAGATGGATATCAAGGTTGATGGTCTGTCGTACGAGGTGCTGGCTAAGGCATTGCAGCAGGCTAAGGAGGGTCGTCTGCACATTCTGGACAAGATGACCGAGTGCATCGCTGAGCCCCGTGAGGACTTCAAGCCCTTCGTTCCCCGCATCGTTCAGATCTCGATTCCTTCGGAGTTCATCGGCGCAGTTATCGGTCCTGGCGGTAAGGTTATTCAGGAGATGCAGAAGCAGACCGGCACCACCATCACCATCACCGAGGCTGACAACAAGGGTATCGTTGATATCTTCGGTCAGGACAAGGAGGCTATCGACGCAGCTTTGGCTCGCATCAAGGCTATCGTAGCTATCCCCGAGGTTGGCGAGATCTACAACGGTAAGATCAAGTCGATCGTTGCATTCGGTGCATTCGTTGAGATTCTCCCCGGTAAGGACGCACTGTTGCACATCTCGGAGATCGGCCACCGCCGCTACGAGACGATGGACGAAACTGGTCTGAAAGAGGGTGATATGATCGAGGTTAAGCTGATCGGCGTTGATCCCAAGACCAACAAACTCAAATTGTCGCGCAAGGTTCTGCTGCCCCGTGAGGAGGGCGCAGAGGAGGAGCGTCGTCCCCGTCGTGAGCACGATCACAACGAGCACCGCGGTCCCCGTCGCGACAACCGCGAGCGTCGTCCCAAGCGCGAAGAGTAATATTTTCGAGCCATTGGAGCACTGAAAGTGCACCCAACATAAGAAAAAAGCAACCGAATGCTCAAAAAAATGTGGCATTCGGTTGCTTTTTTTTCTTTTTTAGAGTATATTTGCATATTCTATATGCGTACATACGCGCTATGCGTGGCAATAAGTAATGCCCGATAGCAAGACTAAGAGGCGCAAATGGAGTGCAAACTATTGATTATTAGGCAATAACAAAACTTAAATAATTTAAACATTTTAATTTAACACTCACTATGAAAAATTTTGCAAAGTTGGCTTTGACCCTTGCAGTAGTTGCTTTCGCTTTCACGAGCTGCGATTGCTACAAGAAGATGGGCAAGAAAATCGATCAAGTAGAGTACAGCTGTACTCCTGAGATCCTGTCGCTGAACAATGGCGAGGTAACTGCAAACATCACTGTTAAGTTCCCCGCAAAGTATTTCAACGAGAACGCAGTATTGAAGATCACTCCCGTTTTGGTATTCGAGGGTGGCGAGATCGCTGGTACTCCCAAGTACGTTCAGGGCGAGAATGTAAAGGACAACTACACCGTTATCTCGTGGGCTAACGGCGGTCAGTACACTCAGACCGTTACCTTCCCCTACGACGAGCGCGCAAAGATCTCGACATTGGAGCTCCGCACCGAGAGCAAGTGCAGCAGCAAGTGCAGCGAGAATTACAGCAACTTCGTACCCGTTGAGATGGCAACCGTAGCAGTAGCTAAGGGTATCAACACCTTGCAGGGCGACCTGAACTACGCTGACGCTATGCAGTATATGGCTGACAACTTCAAGAAGTCGGAGACCGTTGACAGCAAGCTCTACATCCTCTACAACATCAACCAGGCTAAGGTTGGTAAGAAGGCTCTGAACGACGAGCAGACCAAGCTCTTCAAGGAGTTCGTTCTGGCTAACAAGGATAAGGAGAACTCGCAGGCTGGTAACATCTTCGTTGAGGGTTACGCATCGCCCGATGGTCCCGAGAAGTTGAACAACGACCTGTCGGTTAAGCGTGGTAAGGCTGGCCGTGAGGCAGTTGAGAAGAAGTTGGCTGACATCGAGGGTCTGACCTACAACGACGAAGGCTTCGGTGAGGACTGGGAAGGTTTCCAGGAGTTGGTTGCTGCTTCGGATATGGAGGATAAGGATCTGATCTTGCAGGTTCTGAAACTCTACGATTCGCCCGTAACCCGTGAGGCTGAGATCAAGAATATGTCGGAGGTTTACAGCGCATTGAAGGACGACGTTCTGCCCGCATTGCGTCGCGCTAAGGTTGTTTCGACCGCTGAGTTGGCAAGCAAGACCGACGACGAGTTGAAGGCTTGCGTTGCTTCGAACTTGAAGGACCTGGATTGCGAGGAGATGATGTACGCTGCTACTCTGTACGAGGATCCCGCTATGAAGGCTAAGATCTACGAGGCTTGCGCTAAGAAATACAACGACGCTCGCGCTTACAACAACCTGGGTGTTGCTCTGGCTAAGATGGGCGAGAACGACAAGGCTGCTGACGCATTCAAGAAGGCTGCTAAGTTGGCTGCATCGAGCGAGGTGAACAACAACATCGCTATGGTTAACGCTGCTAAGGGCGACTTGAAGGAGGCTAAGAAGTACGCTACCGCTGCATCGGACGAGGCTAAGGCTTTGGTTGCTGCTGCTGAGGGTAACTACACCGACGCTGCTAACAAGCTGACCGGCTACAACGCTGCTATCGCTGAGTACCAGAACGGCAACTTGGCTGCTGCTAAGAAGGCATTGCAGGGCGACAACTCGGCTAACGCTGAGTATCTCCGCGCTGTAATCGCTGCTAAGGAGGGTAAGGTTAGCGAGGCTGCTGCTTACTTGAAGAACGCTATCGCTCAGAACAAGGAGTTGGCTGCTAAGGCTAAGACCGATGTTAACTTGGCAAACGTTGCGAAGTAATTAGCACCCCAGCGCTAAGCTGAATAATGACCGAGGGTCGATCCACGTGGATCGACCCTCGGTTCGTTTATAGTATATACATAATAGGTAACGGGACGAGAGGTTACTATCGCAAAAATGTCCTCGTTGAATCAAAAACCGCGCACTCAACTATGCGCGGTTTTTGGTTATAATCAGATTACCATCGACAAATCCGACTGCAACTCCCTCGGCGGCATTGAGGATTGCGGCTCGACGCCCATCACGCTGATAGCGATGCAGGAACCCCGCCACCTGTTCGAGTGCATTGCGCCAATGCTTGTCGCCCCGCCAGCAGAGTGCGTTGTGGCGCGTCGAGAAGAGTTCGTCGCACGCCCAATCGCTATCGTTCTCATCAAACGAGCCACAGCCAACCAATTCGACCGACCAACGACCATCGCCGCCGTCGTAGATATTGATACAATAGGCCACTACCCCATTGGGGATCGGCTGTCGCAGTTCTCGATCGAGCCAGCTCGCAAAGCGCCCATATCGCAGGTCGAAATTGCGCATCACCATATCGTAAATCAGCATCTGCATCTGTTATTGTTGTGGATTAGTTCACACAAATATAACAAATATATTCCTGAAAACCAAAAGAGGTCGCACCCCGTGGGGCACGACCTCTTTTTAGCAACGCTAATCGACTAATTAAGCAACCGAATTCGAGATAAGGAAGGTAGCGGCAACGGTCAAAATTGCGTACAACTCGGGGAATGCAGCGAGGATCAGGGTCTTACCCATCACGTCGTGGCCATTACCGATTGCAGCGATACCGTTTGCACAAACCTTAGCCTGATAGATTGCAGCAGCCAAGTTAACGATACCAACCAGCAAACCTGCACCAAATACAGCAGCAGCCTGCAACATCGACATATCAGCCGAGATCAAGCCCTGAACCATAAAGAAGCATACGAAACCGTACAGACCCTGCGAACCAGGAAGTGCCGACAGAATCATATAGCTACCGAAGGCGCCATTGTTCTTCTTCATCGAACCTACTGCTGCCTGACCGCAGATTGCAGTACCTACTGCCGATGCGATACCGGCAACACCTACCATCAATACTACACCAAGGTAGGCCAAAATCAAAGTTGTGTTCATAATTGTAATTGTTTGTTTTTGTTTGTTATTAAATTTTTATTTGATCTCTTTTTTCAAAGGCTTGAATGCGCGCGAAGTCATCTCGAAGCCAGCATTTTTATAGAACTCTACGAAGGTCAATCGCATCGGATGAACGAACGACGAGATGGCCGACATAAAGAGGTTGATTCCGTGGCCGATCAGCAGAATTGCCGAGGCACCAATGATCTGAAAGATCGTAGCGACACCAAACTGCTCGATACCACCATCCAAGCCCGTCAGACCCAATGCCAACTGGTTGAATACCTGCGCCAGTACACCGCCCGAAAGACCGATTGCGAACAGACGGATATACGACAGCACATCCGACAGCAGTCCCGTAACATTATTATAGGTATCCCACAGACCCGACAGAATGCTCATAATCGGGTTCTTGCCATTGAACAGCAGCATCATAGCCACACCCAGACCAGCCGCTGCATAGAACGCAGGCGACGAGGCAGTGAAGAAGGGGATCACCCAGCTCTCGTTGAGCATCGGCAGTGCGATAGCCAAAACGCCCGACAGCAGCACGGTGAACCAACCGAGCAGAGGCAGTG
>JAZOMS010000225.1:0-1339 GCA_045654145.1 Alistipes sp.
ATATTGTAACAACGCACCTCCTCACTCTCGGCAAAGCGATGGTAGCTAACCTCACGCAACGGTTCGGGAGTGAGGCACACTACCCTTGCGCCTTCGCTCGTGGCACGATTGACCAACGCCTCCAAACGGCTCTCCCACGCGGGTTTGACATCTTCGAAATCACCCACGCAGATCATATAGGTCTTACCCTCATAACCGAGAACCTCTTCGGTTGCGTCGCCCTCGGCATCGTGCAATGAGAACTCGGCCAGCAGAGCATCCGCCACTGGATCTGACTCAACAGCCTCGGTGCGAGTATCGACCCACTCCCACTTGCTATCGTCCTGCCACTCTGTATCCTCCAACGAGAACTCTCGCTTCTCGCCCGTCTGCAAATTGCGATAGATGAGCACCGTTCGTCCCTCCTCCATCGCAAAGTCGGTCGAGGTAGCCTCGCGCAACGACGTACCCACCTTATAAGGCAGAAAATCGACCAACGGCAGATGGCGGTAGCAATAGATACCCAAACCAAATGCAACGCTCATAATCAAGGCTGTCATCGCCACTTCGGCGCGCGAAACGGTGAAAATCTTCTCCTTACGCACGCTCCACCAGATGACGACACTCATCGGCAACAGCACAAGGTTCTTAGCCAGAGTTTCCCAATTTGACAGCTTCACTGCGTCGCCAAAGCAGCCGCAATCCTCCACCGGAAGCCACATCGCTGTGATGAACGTAACGGTCGTGAAGAACAACATCGCCAGCACTGCGAAGATCGAAATGAGCGGTGTGCGCACACGAAAGAGCAACATCAAGCCCATCATCAACTCGGCTCCACACAGCCAGATCGAAAAGCCAAAACGTGCATATTTCAAACTCTCGAATCCGAAAACGTTCAGATATTCACTGATTTTGATGGCCGTGCCCCACGGATCGACCACCTTAACAAATCCCGAGAAGATGAACGTCATAGCAAACAACACACGGCACACGGTCGCTATCGTCGGGAAGATATCTCTATTATCTTTTTGCAACATCGCTTATATAATTTTTATTCGTTACAATAGTGGCTCAACCAACGCCTCGATCTTGGCAAAGATCTCCTCGGGCGTCTGCATCTGTCCCTCGCCCGTCGAGCAATCAATCACCTCCAAGCGTTCATCAGTCGTCGCAGCTCGCAGATAGACCTCACGCACGGTGCGTTGCAGATCGAGCGACGCCTCGTGAATATCGTTTGCACCATTCAGGTACTCGCGGTCATCACCCTCGCGCTGCTCCTTCAACTTGCGCTCGGTAAATGCAAAGGGCACATCAAGGAATATCGACAGGTCGGGCTGCGGAATGGCAAACTCCTCGTACT
>JAZOMS010000226.1:0-6686 GCA_045654145.1 Alistipes sp.
ATTTTTCAGGATTGGCGAATGATAAAAGCGCGACCTATCCGTGGCGTGAGGAGTATCGGAAACTGATGAAAGATTGGATACTCGAAGATGTGCAATATAACTACGGCATTTTTAATTAGCGAGATTATTAACAATAAAAAAACATAAACAACACAATGGCAATAATTAGAAAAGTTCGTGGCTACGAGCCCGAAATTGGCGAAAATACATTCTTGGCCGAAACCGCAACAATCATCGGCAACTGCAAAATCGGCAAGGGCTGCTCGATCTGGTATGGCGCAGTGCTGCGTGGCGACGTGAACGCAATCACCATTGGCGACCGCACAAACATTCAGGACGGTGCGGTGATCCACACCCTCTTCGACGGCTCGAAGAACCCCTCGCAGGCACACATCGGTAACGACGTTTCGGTGGGCCACAACGCAACGATTCACGGCGCAACGATTGGCGACAGTTGCCTGATCGGTATGGGCGCAACCGTACTGGACAATGCCGTAGTGCCGTCGGGTTGCATCATCGCTGCAAACGCGCTGGTGCTCTCGAACTCGAAGCTCGAACCCAACAGCGTCTATGCAGGCGTGCCCGCAAAGAAAGTCAAGGAGATCACGCCCGAACAGCGCAAGGAGATCGTCGAGCGCACCGCCCGCGACTATATGCTCTACGCCAGCTGGTACGCCGAGGAGTAGAACCCACTCACACCACCCACTATGCAGGAGAAAAAGCCCTCATTCCTCGAAACCTACATCATCACCATCGCTGTGATGATGATGGCTCTTTGTGCGGGTCTATTGCTCTATGGCCTACTGCATTAGTAACCGATTGTCAACCAATTACACACGCTTATCGTTATGATTAAATACTCGCCCAAGAATCGCGTTTTGTGGAGCAACATTCTGCTCTCGATCGCGGTCAGTCTGTTGGTCAATTTCTCGTATCTGCTGGTGCTGCTCGAGTCGCAAAACAGCGATAAAGATCGCCCCGAATGGCTCGAAGAGTATGAGGCTCGCAAGGTGGTGATCGACACCGAAGGCACACTGCACATTATGCCCGACGGTTACGGCTTTTTGGTGATGGACAAGGGCAGTGTGGTCGACTCGGTCTATGTCAATTCGGGACGCGTGTGGCGTTTCGGACTCAAAGAGGGCGACCGTATGCGTGTAACGGCTCTCACGCCCGAAATCGAGGGGGCACACCACTCGCTATTCACAATCGAAAAACTCAATGGCGAGAATCACGATTACGCCGCACGTTTCGACAAACCCGATACCAACTCGCAGACCGCCTTGCAGATCATCTGCTACGCCCTGCTGATGTTTGTGGTGCTCACGATCGTTACGCGCGGCTCGCGCAAGGGATCGATTTTCAAGCGATATTTCCTACCATATCTATTCAGTTTCTTGGTGGTTACGGCATTCTTCTTTGCTGCGCCCGTGCTCGGCATTAAGGGTGATGTACCGCGCGGAGCGATGGATATCGTACTGATGCTCAAATGTATGTTTGTCTATGTCGTAGCGGTGCTCTATGCCCGAATCTACGACTTGATCTACCAGCGTCAGCGTATCGAGATTAAGAATGAACAGCTTAAAACCGAGAACCTTTCGACTCGTTACAGCGCATTGATGAGCCAGATCAGCCCCCACTTCTTGTTCAACTCGCTCAACTCGCTCTCGATGCTGGTACGCGAGAAGCACAACGAGAAGGCACTGACCTACATCGACCGCCTGTCGCACGTCTTCCGTTACGTCATTCAGAATGGTCAGAATACACTCTCGACCGTTGCTGACGAGTTGCAGTTCATCGATTCGTACCGCTATCTATTGGAGGTGCGCTATGCAGATAAACTCTTTTTCGAGATCGACATCGACCCTGCATATATGGAGCGCCAACTACCCTCGCTGGCTCTGCAACCTCTGATCGAAAATGCAGTGAAACATAACTCGATAACACGTTATAAGCCGCTCACGATCTCGATCTACACCAAAAATGGACAGATTGTGGTTTCGAACCCCGTGATACCGAAGATCGAGGCCGAGGTCAGCACCGGCATCGGACTGAAAAACCTCTCGTCGCGTTGGTTGATGATCACCGAACAGGAGATCGAGGTGATTCGTACCGAAGATAGGTTCGAGGTACATCTGCCACTGCTGAGCGAAACGAAATAGAGTAGCTTCAAACTCATAACATCACGACAATGAAGACCCTTATCATCGAGGATGAGACCGCGGCTGCGGTCAATCTACGCGCAATACTTTCGGAGGTTGAGCCATCGATCGAGGTGATCGGCGTGCTCGAATCGGTGGCTGAAAGCATCGACTATCTGCGCTCGAATCCGAGCCCCGAACTGATCTTTATGGACATCCATCTGGCCGATGGCGACTCGTTCAAGATATTCAAGCACATCGAGGTGAATTGCCCCATTATCTTCACTACGGCATACGACCAATATGCACTCGATGCATTCAAGGTCAATAGCATCGACTACCTGCTCAAACCCATAGCCAAGGAGGATATGCGACGCGCTTTGGAGAAGTTGCGCCGTCTGTCGGCTTCCGAACGCGAAGCTGCGATTGAGCGTACCAAAGCGGTGGCAATAGAGCCTCAACAGATGCAACAAAATGTATTTCTGGTGCAGGTACGCGACCGCATCCGCCCCCTAAGAACCGAAGAGGTAGCATTCTTCTACACCTGCGAAGAGCGAGTTACGGCACACACATTTGCGGGCGAAACTCTCACGATCGACCGCACATTGGAGGCCCTGTCGAGCGTGCTTGACGAGGCTGATTTCTATCGCGCAAATCGACAGTTTATCATCTCACGAAAGGCGATAAAGGATATTTCGGTCTGGTTCGGTAGCCGTTTGGCACTCAATTTGAGCGTCGAGACTCCCGAACGCATCATCATCTCGAAGGCGCGCGTGCCAAAGTTCAAGAGGTGGCTCACCGGAACCGAATAGACCGTACGCAGTCAGCGAGTTGTCGGGCGTTCTATTGATTCACCTTATTAATCAACAAAAACGCATTATGACAACTCCATTTCGCATTATGCTGATTGCGGTGGCGACGCTTGCTATTGGCTCGACCTCAGCTCACAATCACAACCCCGAAAAACGTGCCGATCATCACGAAATGATGGTCAAACGCAAATCCGACCAGATGGCTACATCGCTGGCACTGACCGATGTGCAACGACACGCCATCCACGACCTTAATCGCCAGCGAGCCGAAGCTCTGCACAGCGCTCGCCACGACACATCGCTCACGACAGATCAGCGTCAGGCACGTTTCGACGAGACCGACTCACTCTACCGCTCCAAATTGAAGTCGATATTGACCCCACAGCAGTACGACAAATGGTTGGCCGACTACAATAGTGCGGTGATGCCCCGTGGCAAGTGTGCCCGCCACGATCGCCGCTACCAACACTCGGCTGAGGCGTGCCGCAAAGGGCAATGCACCACAAAGGATTCAACACAGAGATAATTTTCCCATATCCACAAGAAAAAGCAAAGGCCGCCCTCGAAAGGACGGCCTTCATTCGTTGCTTCGTTAGCTCTACAACATCGTGTATTCGAGCACGTCGAAATCGTAGCTGAAATCGACGCCAACGAACAACATTCCACGCTGAGTCTCAGCCTCACCGGTCTGCGAATCAACCGTATCACAACGACCAAACTTACGCTTGGGCGAGTAATCGCGCGTATAATCAAGATTGGCGATCATACGGTACGAATCGATACCGCTATTGAAGAACTTATCACCAATGCCCGTAACCTTCAACGCCTCGCTCGGACGACCGAACGAAGGATCGCAAGGAATCCAACCGATACCCTCGAAATAGAGTTCGCACCAATCGTGCAAGTTGCAATTGTCGGGGTGGAACATCAAACCACTCTGCCAACGTGCAGGGATACCTGCGCAACGCGACATCGTGATCATCAACAGACCAACCTGACCGCAGTCGCCCTTCGTGTTAGCCAGAACGTACTCAGGAATATTCGGAATCAACGAATAGTTGACAGCCGACGCCCACGGGAACTTAGCAGTAATGTAGTCGTAGATCAAGCTTGCCTTCTTGACAGGATCCTGCTCGTCGCCCACGATCTCCGAGGTCAACTTCTTGATACGATCCGAGAACATCACGTGCGGAAAGCGCTCAGCGGTGTACTCCTTATAGAGAGACGACTCGGTATCGTAAGGCTCTATATCCATCTTGGTCATATCGTACCACTGACCATACGAGGTGTACTCATACTCGATAAAGAAGGGCTTTGCAGCATCCTCAGCCGAGGTAATCACACGCTCGAAGTAGGCGGTATTGTGCAGTGCAGTGGGATCATTGAAGTAAGGCTCGCTGGTTGCTAACTCCACGAAATCCTTCTGACGAGGAACATCCATACGCGGGATGGGGATCCAAACACGAACCGTATCACCCGGCACGATTGCGCCCGTCTCGTTCAGCGTGATCTCGTGGCGAACCTTCATACGGCACGGAGCCACCAACTCGCCATTGCCCCCCCCCGCAACGATCTGGGGGATCTGCTCAGCCAGCACTCTATCGAGCGAACTCTCGTCCGACAACTCCTTCTTGAACTGCTGAGCCCACTCGTCAACACGGAACACATTGGGACCAGCATTGCGGAAGTAGCACTTCTTGCCATCGATGATCTTATATTCGATCACACCCGAAGCCTCCCACTCGGCTACCTTCTCGGCAGTCAAGTCGGGAATATACTTATTAATATAATCTACCACATAGGCGCTATCGCGACGAAAATCACGACGCACCAACTTGATCGAGTCGCGCGTCCAAGTGAGTTGTGCTATCTCAGCCTCATCGGTTGCCGTAGCCAAGTTCTCGTCGATCAACTGCTCTGCCACCGTCAATTCGCCCGCCGCCAAAGCCTCAGCCAGCGGATCGGAAGCAGCCTTTGGAGCACACGACGCCACAACTGCCGCAACACCCAAAAGGGCAAATATATTTCTCAATTTCATAATGTTCAATCCTTTTTTGTTCAGCTATGAAACTTGATTACAGATCGGTACGCTTCACGATACCAATACCCGGACGGTCACTGGGGATAACCTTACCATCAACCACCTTCATACCATCGTAGGGATCCGACGAGTGAGCGATCAGTACGTTACCGTCCAAGTCAGCCCAATCGCAAGCGCAAGCCACGTGCGATGCAGCCGAAATAGCACACGAAGTCTCGGTCATACAGCCGATCATAACCTTCATATTGAGCGTACGAGCCAACGAGATCATCTTGTTAGCCTCGCGCATACCGGTACACTTCATCAGCTTGATGTTGATACCCGAGAATACGCCCTTCAACTTCGGAACATCAATCAGACGCTGGCACGACTCATCAGCGATGGTGGGCAGCGGCGAATTCTGAGTGATCCACGCCATATCGTCGAGGTTATACTTACCGATAGGCTGCTCGATGAATACAAAGCCGTGCTCCTTGCACCAATGGATCATCTCCAATGCGTGGTGTTTGTCCTTCCAACCCTGATTTGCGTCAACGCACAGAGGCTTGGTAGGCTCAACCGAGCGGATAGCACCAACCAGCTCCTCATCCTGCGGAGTACCCAACTTAACCTTAATCAGGTTGTACGGTGCTGCCTCTTTGGTCTTCTCGCGAACCACCTCGGGAGTATCGATACCGATAGTGAACGAAGTATCGGGAGCCTTCATACGGTCGTAACCCCAGATATTGTACCACGGCTGGCCGATCAACTTACCAACCAAGTCGTGCAGAGCGATATCAATCGACGCCTTTGCTGCGGTGTTGAAGGTAGTCAGGTTATCAACCTCGAACAGAATATCTTCGAGCAGGAAAGGCGAAGGATACTTATCCAGAATAGGCTGAATACGGCTCAGGAATGCCATTGCCGATTCCGAAGTTTCACCCAGATAGGGCGGCATAGCTGCCTCACCGTAACCCTCATAACCACCATACTCGATCTTGGTCAGCACGATGGGGGTATGGGTACGAGTGTAGCCCGAAACGGTGAAGGGGTGAGCCAGCGCAGCGTCAGCACGCCAGAACGTCAGTTTCATCTTCTCACTGCCGATCGACGACTTCTTGCCCTTACCTACCGCTGCTGCTACCGACGGAAACGCCGATGCTGCCAATGTGGGGGCTACCGTAGCAACAACACCTGTTGCCAATGCCTTCTTGATAAAATCTCTTCTTTTCATTTGTATATACGTTTTAAGTTGTTAGTTTACTGTTTATTATAGAGCGGACAATTCTCCACCGACCATACACCCTTGTCGCTATCCTCGGTGCCGATGATGCGGGTTGCGCGGATCAGTTGGTTGAGCCAATGTTTCGAGTACTCCTCGTGCTCGGGGTTGAAGCTCGAAATGTGGATCAGACCTGCCTCGTGGATAAACTTACCCTCACCGATATAGACACCTACGTGAGTTACACGCTTGCCACCGAAGAAGACCAGATCGCCCTTCTTCAACTTGGTCCAATCCTTGTCCGACACGTCGATATTGTCGCCCGTAAGGCACTGCTGTGATGCATCGCGTGCCAGCACCAGACCGTTCAACAGATAGACCGTCTTGGCCATACCGCTGCAATCGAGCATCTTGGTCGAGGTACCTGCCCACAAGTACGAAGTACCGAGCAGATTCTGCGCCTCGGCGATCACTGCATCAGCAGTCGGGCG
>JAZOMS010000227.1:0-5686 GCA_045654145.1 Alistipes sp.
GTTGCGGCAACCCAAGCCCGAATAAAGATATATATCGTTGCATAATGCACTAAGCTCCGAATGTGATTCTCGACCTGTCAAGATAGCAACCGAAGATCGGCTACCTCGCAGCAACAGAGGCAATGTGCCATACTCGGATTGAAAGTGGCGCACGGCATTGTCGCTACCCGTTGCGATCACGGCATCGGGTGCAATGTTATCACCATATAATTCAACGGCTACGGATGGATCGATATCGTGCAACTGATCAATTACATACTGCATTAATACACGATCTTTGCTCGAAGGTTTAATCAAGCAACGATTGCCACTTGCGATGACGCAAAGCAGATCGAAAAAGCCGACAAGAGGAATGTTGCCAGCCATTATTACTAAGATATTGCGAGGAGTGGCAACAGGCAAAGAGGGGTATCTATCAAGCCACGTGCGTAGGCGGCTCTTGTCAAGCATTTCGGTGCGCAGGGCTTCGATGGCGTGGCGGATTTCACTCTCCGAGAACCAGCTGTTTGCAGCAATGGCGTCGATGATCGCCTGGCGCGATGCGTCATCCTTGCCAAAGTGGGTAAAACGCTCCCCTAACGACCCTAAAAGTTGTATGATCTGCTCTTTATTCATACGACAAAGATAATCGAATTAGAGTATAAATAGTACACTTAGGCGATTAATTATTATCGTCGGTGGTACTTTGACGGCGTTGGCGATAGCGTGTGATGAATTTTTTGATGCTTGCGGCTCCCAAAATTGTCAGACCAGCATACTGTGTAGTTTTGGCCATTCCGAAGAATACAAACCACAATGCCGCTTTTGCAGTTGTGCTGATCGGTAACCACATTTGGGCAAATGAGATGATGTAGCAGGGAATGCACAGTGCTAAGATTATCACACCTGTTCGATTGGATAATCTTGACAGATAGTTGATTGTGTATTGAGGTATGGCTTTGATTATAGATCGTAAATTGTCAAACATATTTTGTCAGAATATTTCAATTGTGGAGGATTTGTCAGTTGCCTATGAATAAGTCGAGCGCAGTCGGCTACGCAACAAACAACCTCTCCGACACGACAAAGATAGCTCGCAGACACCGTAATCGCAAATATGAACTATGTAATTAACTTTGCATAGTTCGTTTTTATAACTTGCTATTGGTGCGTTTTTTGCGTGTGTACTTTGCTGGATTCGAAAAAATGGTTATCTTTGTGCCATCGAACAAATGTAAGATCGTTCGTTCGAACGATTGATAATCCCTAAAATCGTAATTTAATCCCCCTCACATTACTATATGCAAGAATTAGATGCATTGAAGACCAAGAGCCTGGCCGAACTGCGACAGATAGCTAAGGCATTGGGCATTACCGAACAACTCAAAAAGAAGGAGCTACTCGAACGTATTGTCGAAGTGGCGTCAGGTGTTACGACAGAACCAACGGAGTCGGCGCAACCAGAACCTACGGATAGACCCAAGCGAGGACGACGTCCTCGCGTCAATACCACTCGTATTGAGGATGCAAAAACCAATATCCCCACCGCAGAAGAGCCCGCTATTGAGCCTGCTGCGGAGGAGCCGCAAGAGGTTGCTGCTGAACCTGCTGTGCAACCAAAGAGACGGGGTCGCAAACCGAAGAGTCAGGTGGTTGAGCCCGTTGCTGAGGAGATCAATGAGGTAGCAGAGGAAACTATTCCCGACCTCCCTGAGTTGGAGTATGAGATGGCTCGAAATGAGCACTATGTTGATGAGCAAGAGGTGATTACCAAAGATGACTTTGCGGGTGATATCGAGGGTGAGGGTGTGTTGGAGATTATGCCCGATGGTTACGGATTTTTGCGCTCGGCCGATTATAACTATTTGAATTCACCAGATGATGTCTATGTGTCGCCATCGCAGATCAAATTATTTGGTCTAAAACCGGGCGATACGGTTTTTGGTACGATTCGTCCACCCAAGGAGGGCGAGAAGTATTTTCCGTTGATCAAGGTATTGGAGATTAATGGATTAGAGCCTGAGTACGTGCGTGATCGTGTGCAGTTTGAATTCCTCACTCCCCTATTCCCTTGCGAGAAATTCAATCTTACGAATAATGGCCACAATACGATTTCGAACCGCGTGGTGGATCTCTTTTCGCCCATTGGTAAGGGTCAGCGTGGTTTGATCGTAGCACAACCTAAGACGGGTAAGACTCTTCTGTTGCAGTCGATTGCAAATGCCATTGCCGATAATCACCCCGAAGTTTATATGATCGTCTTGCTCATCGATGAGCGTCCCGAGGAGGTAACCGAGATGGCTCGAAATGTTAAAGCTGAGGTTATTGCCTCGACTTTCGACGAGCAGGCATCGCGCCACGTTAAGGTGGCGGAGATGGTGCTCGACAAGGCAAAACGAATGGTTGAGTGTGGCCACGATGTGGTAATTTTCCTCGATTCGATCACCCGTTTGGCTCGTGCCTACAACTCGGTGCAGCCAGCTTCGGGTAAGGTACTCTCAGGTGGTGTTGATGCCAATGCGTTGCATAAGCCCAAGCGTTTTTTCGGTGCTGCGCGTAATACCGAAGAGAAGGGATCGCTGACGATCATTGCAACTGCTCTGATTGACACCGGCTCGAAGATGGACGAGGTGATCTTTGAGGAGTTTAAGGGTACGGGTAATATGGAGTTGCAACTTGACCGTCGTCTGGCCGATAAGCGTATCTTCCCTGCTGTGAATGTGATTGCGTCGGGTACGCGTCGTGAGGATCTGCTACTCAATAAGGAGGTGATCAACCGCACGTGGGTGCTGCGTCGATTCCTCTCGGATATGACTACCGTCGAGGCTATGGAGCATACCAAGAAACATATGGAGCGTACGATTGACAATGACGAATTCCTGATTACGATGAACCAATAAAAGACGAATAGAGACCAATGAAGAGACTTATTACTTTAATATTGCTGGTGTTTGTCGTGCAGACAGCGGTTGCTTGGGGACCGAAGGGCCACGATGTGGTAGCCTACATTGCTGAGTGCAACGTTAATAAGAGAGTGAAAGCAAAGGTAATGCAGGCGTTGGGAGGCCACACGTTTACCTACTACTCGTCGTGGGCTGACAATATCCGCAATTTCCCTGAATACCGCCACACCTCGACTTGGCACTATGCTAATGTTGATGAAGGCTATACCTATGCAACGATGCCCAAGAATCCTAAGGGTGATGTACTGACCGCTGTAACATTGATTGTCGAGCAGTTGAAGAGTGGAAAGATTACCCCTGAGGAGGAGAATATCTATTTGCGAATGTTGATTCACTTTGTGGGTGATATGCACTGCCCTATGCACGCAGGCCGATTGAGCGATTTGGGCGGTAATATGGTTACGGTTAAGTGGTTCGGTCGTGAAGTGAAACTGCACGCAGTGTGGGATGATCTGATTGTCGAGAGTGTTCGCAAGTGGAGTTATTCAGAGTGGCAACGCGAGATTGACAATGTATCACGCAAGGAGCGTGAGACGATGTCGGCAGGTACTCCCCTTGATTGGATGAACGAAACGGTTGAGATCTGTCAGCAGGTTTATAAAGATGCTCCTGCGGGCTCGGAACTTTCGTGGGACTATCAGAATGAGAATTTCCCCTTGCTCGAAATGCAGTTGCGCAAGGCAGGTTATCGCTTAGCACGTTTGTTGAACGAAATCTATAAGTAGAGCAATGAAGCGCATTATTATTCCGATGCTGGTAATTCTTGGCACAATGGTATCGGTATTTGCCGCTACTCCTCGTAATGCCAAGCGATCGGCTCACGATTATACGATCGAACGTTATGATTCGCTATATGGTGATATATCTGTAACGATCGACCGCCCGACACAGTTGATCAAGGGAGTGCCTACATATATTGTATTCTTCGCTCTGCCCAATACTAATACCGTAAAGTGGATCTCGGGTCGCAAGGTCGAGGAGGGAGGCGATCGTCGCTATAATATCCAACACGTTGGTGCGCAGACCCGTTTCTTGCGAGATAAGATGCCCGACTGTAATCTGCTGGTTGCATATATGGGCGAGAAAAATCGTTCGTGGCCTACCTATATCCGCAATCGTGAGCGTTCGGGTGAGATAGTGTGCGATATTATAGATAGTATTACTAATCTTTATAAAGTCTATGATCCGCGCGTAGTATTGAGTGGTCATAGTGGTGGCGGTCGTGTATTGTTGCGCTATATTGAGCAGGTGCGTGAGATCCCTGACCACGTTGAGCGCATTGTGATTCTTGATAGCGATTATGCTTACGATGATGCTCTGCACCTCGATAAGTTGGTTGAGTGGCTCAATAAGTCGAAGCGACATACGCTCTTTACGTCGGTCTATTGCGATAGCGTAGTGGTGTCGAATGGTAAGAATATTGTGTCGGCACGTGGTGGTACGTGGTATCGTACGGGTTGGTTGCGTCGTGGTCTGGCTGAGCACTATGACTTCAAGTCAGAGCAGGTCGATTCGTCGCTGACATACTATGAAGGCAAACGAGGTCAAATTCAGATGTGGTTCAAGATGACCACTCCCGAAGTTAGTTACCATAGCACGCTGGTTGATCGCAATGGTTTCATTCAGTCGATGTTGGGAGGCACGAAACTCGATGGTGATGGTTATGAGTATTGGGGCGAACGCGCCTATAATAACTACATTGAGGATCACCCGCAGACCGAGAATCTCGATTAATAAAACCAAACCCGCAATGCATTTTTTGCGTTGTGGGTTTCTTTTTGCCGAAAATTGACTATCTTTGTGCTCATAAACACTGATGCGGGTGTAGCTCAGTGGTAGAGCATCGGCTTCCCAAGCCGAGGGCCACGGGTTCGACCCCCGCCACCCGCTCAAACAAACATCCCCGAATCTAATTAAGATTCGGGGATGTTTGTTGTCGTTATAGTTGGGTCTTATCTCACGTTGGCAATGCTGATCAGGTCGGCAAAGACGCCTGCTGCTGTAACGCTTGCGCCTGCACCATAGCCTTTGATCTGCATCGGATACTCCTTGTATCGTTCGGTTGTGAGCGAAATGACATTATTGCTACCCGAAAGGTTATAGAGCGAATTGTCAGCGCTGATCTCCTTCAATCCTACTGTTGCCTTGCCACGATCATATTCGGCAACAAAGCGCCAGCGTAAGCCCATCTCTTCCATACGCTTACGATCAGCCTCGAATTGTGCATCAAGTTCGGGGATATGAGCCCAGAACTCCTCCAACGATCCTTCGAAATAGCGGTCGGGAATGAACAGATGTTTCTCGACATCGCTCTGCTCGATTCGGTACTCAGCCTCGCGAGTCAAGATAACCAACTTGCGTACTACATCCATACCGCTGAGGTCGATACGTGGATCAGGCTCTGCATAGCCCGCTTCGCACGCCATACGAATCGCCTTACTCAGCGGAACGTCAGCACTCATCACATCGAAAATGTAGTTGAGCGTACCCGAAACCACAGCCTCGATTCTCGAAATACGGTCGCCACTCTTGATGAGTGAACCGATGGTGCTGATGATGGGCAGACCTGCGCCTACGTTGGTTTCGTATAGGAACTTGATACCACGGCTGCGTGCAGTCTTTTTCAATCGGTCGTAGGTGTCGTAATCAGACGAGGCTGCAATCTTGTTAGCAGCCACCACCGACACGTTGGCATTGAGCAACTTTTGGTAGGTTTGTGCTACGTCGTAGCTTGCCGTACAATC
>JAZOMS010000228.1:0-2409 GCA_045654145.1 Alistipes sp.
TGGCGATCATTGGTACCGAACGCCACGAGTCGCGTCGTGTCGACCGTCAGTTGCGTGGTCGTGCGGGACGTCAGGGCGATCCCGGTTCGTCCCAGTTTTTTGTGTCGATGGACGACGATTTGATGCGTCTGTTTGGCTCAGAGCGTATTGCGTCGATGATGGACCGTATGGGCGTTCAAGATGGCGAGGTTATTCAGCCAGGAATGATGTCGAAGGCTATCGAGCGCGCTCAGAAGAAGGTCGAGGTGAACAACTTTGGTATCCGTAAGCGCCTGTTGGAGTATGACGATGTGATGAACTCGCAGCGTGAGGTGATCTATACTCGTCGTCGCCACGCGCTGTATGGCGAGCGTATTGATATCGACCTGAATAACATTATGGTCGATTTCGCTCAGTCATTTGTGTCAGAGAATAGCGGTGTCGATTTCGAGGACTTTGGCGTGGAGTTGATTCGCCAGGTTGCAATTCGTCCGTCGTTCGATGAGCAGACCTACCAGTCGGCTAAGCCTGCTGAGTTGGTAGAGTTGGTTGTCAAGGATTTGCAGGAGGCCTATTCGCGTCGTGGCAAGGCTATTGCCGATGTGGTAGCTCCCGTAATGGAGCGCGTCTATGAGGATCGCAAGGATATGATGGATTCGACGATCTATATCCCCGTAACCAATGGAACATTGGGTTATACGGTGGGAGTCAATGTCCAGCGTTGCAAGGATACGCATTGTGCCGAGATCTTCCGTAAATTCACCAAGATGGTGATGTTCACCACTATTGACGATAATTGGCGCGAGCACCTGCGCGAGATGGATGATTTGCGTCAGAGCGTTCAGAATGCAACCTACGAGCAGAAAGACCCGCTGATGATCTACAAGTTCGAGTCGTTCGAACTGTTCAGCAAGATGCTGGCTAAGATCAATCGCGAGGTGTTGTCGATCTTGAATAAGGCGTTCGTCCCCGTTCGTGAGAATACGGCTACTCCCCAGCCGCAGCGTCAGCAGCGTCCGAAGGTCGATGTCAATAAGTTGCAGGCATCGCGTATGCAGGCAGCGGCTCAGGCTGGTGCTGGCGACAAGAGCAAGCCCGCACCCGTCCAGGTCGAGAAGAAGGTGGGTCGTAACGAGCCTTGTCCCTGCGGATCGGGTAAGAAATATAAGCAGTGCCACGGTCGCTTCGAGAAGTAGGCGGTGGACTGAGATATGAATCGAGATACGGGACGCATTGAAGGTGCGTCCCGTATTTTTTTGCAACTTCGCTGAAAATTACTAATTTTGTATAATTGCAAAATTGTGAATAGAATGAATTTCCGATTTACATATCCCCCGATTGAGGGTCTGGTAGTTGTCGAACCACGAGTATTCGGCGACGAGCGTGGCTACTTTATGGAGAGTTTCCGCGAGAGCTACTACGCTGAGGCTGGCATTGATGCCCATTTTGTGCAGGAGAATGAGTCGATGTCGGCACGTGGAGTGTTGCGTGGAGTGCACTTTCAGCGTACCCAGCCACAGGCTAAGTTGGTGCGTGTGGTAAGTGGCTCGTTGCTCGATGTAGTGGTCGATTTGCGCGAGGGTAGTGCGACGTATGGTAAGTGGCACGCCGAGCTGCTTACTGCCGAGAATCACCGACAAATGTATATTCCAGAGGGATTTGCACACGGCTTTTTAGCGTTGGAAGACTCTACACGTCTAAGCTATAAGTGTAGTCGCTACTATGCTCCCGATGATGAATCGGGCATTGCGTGGAATGATCCGACGGTAGCCATTGATTGGCAGTTGGAGCGATGGGGTATCGAGCCGTCGCAGCTGATCATCTCGGATAAGGATAGCAAGTGGCCTAATCTCTAAGCGTTCACATCGCTACAAACCAAGAGCGGAGTTCCTATCAATGGAGCTCCGCTCTTTCATTCTTCTGTAATCTCAGCGACGCCTTACTCGACTGTCGGTTGGTGTTCGAGGAAGTAGCGCTGCGATTTGAGCAGGTTACGCGACTGCAAGACGAGGGTTTTGGTCTCGTTCAGGATGTTCAGATAGAGCATACTCGAACGGGTGCTTGTCTCCTTGTTCTTGATTCGTTTCAACTGACGCTTGATAGCCTCGGCAATCGCCTCAAACAGACGGTCGCGCTGCTCCAAAACTTGATCAATATCCTTGAAATCATTACTTTTTAACATCTGATTGATGTGGCGGTAGATCGATTCAACCTCATCGTTGATGTGCATCAGATCCTCGATCTGCTCCTTGGTCATACCCTCGTGGTTATTGTCGATGTGGTCGAAACAGGGGCGTGTGATATGCACAAGCGCCTTTGTAGCTTCGCTTAGGTAATCGACAACTTGTACGTAGTAGTGAGCTGTGTCGATGTCGCTATCCTGCAACTTCTGCAACGTGGGCAGTACCTGATATTTACGTTCGCGCGAGA
>JAZOMS010000229.1:0-5775 GCA_045654145.1 Alistipes sp.
TGGCACCTCGATGTCGGCTCGTCACATCCTGGGGCTGGAGAAGGTCCCAAGGGTTCGGCTGTTCGCCGATTAAAGTGGCACGCGAGCTGGGTTCAGAACGTCGTGAGACAGTTCGGTCTCTATCTGTTGCGGGCGTAGGAAGATTGAGGGGTCCTGACTTTAGTACGAGAGGACCGAGTTGGACGTACCTCCGGTGTATCTGTTATGCTGCCAAGTGTATTGCAGAGTAGCCGCGTACGGCAGGGATAAGCGCTGAAAGCATCTAAGCGCGAAGCCTTCCCCAAGATAAGTCTTCCCTTGAGGGTCGTAGGAGACTACTACGTTGATAGGTTGCAGGTGTAAAGACAGTAATGTCAAAGCCGAGCAATACTAATTACCCGAAAGGCTTTCTTCTGTTACCTTATCTCATTCCGAAATTATGTCAAAGATTTATTGGAGAGGCACCAATGAAAAAACGCCGCAGTTCTTGGTCATAGACTAAGTTACTAAAAAAAGACTTAGGTGGTTATAGTGGTGAGGTTCCACCTCTTCCCATTCCGAACAGAGAAGTTAAGCTCACTAACGCCGATGGTACTGCTTATTTAAGTGGGAGAGTAGGTAGCCGCCTCTTCAAGGAGCAAATCGAAAGGTTTGCTCCTTTTTTTTGTGCCGTGTGTAGGAGAGAACAACGCAAAGTAGCCCCTTTTTGTGTGGTAGCTGATGTACTGAGTCTGTATTCAGGCTCATCATCGGCGGGTGGGGGGCTCGCCCAAAGGGCGACCCGCCGATGATGACACGCCCAGCAGGGCGTGCTTTAACTCCATACTTATATATTATATATAAGCAAATTCCCCGATCTCGTGCTGAGGTCGGGGTTGCTTATTTGGTGGATATTTGCTAAATTTGTCGAAAGAAAACTTTCAAGAGCGATGATCTATCTCATTACTGTACCTATTATTGTCGTGTGTGCATTCCTGATTCGATTCAATCCGAATCTGGTTAATGTGCTTTCGGAGGAGGATCGCCGCAAAATGGATTCGAAGAAGGTGGGGCGTATCGGTTTTTGGGGAATGATGGTGACTGCTGCGCTGCTTATGGTGTGTTACTTTGCGGGAGTGCCCGATATTATCGGTATGTTTGTTGTGGCGCCTGGTGCGATTATTACGGCAGGTTTGATTCAAGCTTCGATTAAATAGTAGTAAAAATGCAATTCATAACTCTTTGGAATACAACTTGCTAATAAAAAATCTTCGGTTTTTGTGATTTTTTTACGTTCGAGTGATACAACTTAACGAAAAATTACCTATCTTTGCAACGCTTTTCAAAGGAAAGGTGCCGGAGTGGTCGATCGGGCCGCACTCGAAATGCGGTGTACGGGCAACTGTACCGGGGGTTCGAATCCCTCCCTTTCCGCTAAGTTGTGAGCGACAGAGTTTTTCTGTCGCTCTTTTTTTTGTTGCGGAGTTGGCATAGTAAAATTTTTACACGCACACTCCGCAACAAACTTACTCGCTACGCTCGCCACAACTTTTCGAGGGTGGGACTTCTCGCCTTGGGGGTTATCTCGGTCGCATAATTCCGCCCAAACTGCGTTTGACGGCGGTGCTCCCTCGATGATGGCGTGGCCATTCGAATCCCTCCCTTTCCGCTTGTTGTGAGCGACAGAAAAAATCTGTCGCTCTTTTTTTTGTTGTGCTGGGTCGTAAGTATGGGTTTACATAGGAACACTGCGCTACATAAATAAAACACCCGCACTCAATGCTGAGTGCGGGTGTTGTTATTATAGCCGAGGTAAGTCTACATCTTCACGCTGAACGATAGTATAGCCTGGTGGCGATGGAGGTTACCCGTAAGTTCACCACTTGACGAGGTGAACGATCCCGACTCATTCTGATAGTAGAACAGATCGTAGGTCGAGAGCTGTGTGTTCTGGAATACGTAGGCGAAATCGAGTACATAACGACCTAAGTTGAAACCAACGCCAACCGATGCGCTCGAAGTGGTGCTCTCGATCGGATTGTCGAAAATTGCATTCTGATCGCGCATCATCGAGCCATAGTAGCCATAACCGGCACGGAACGAAAGCAACGGCAGAGGACGTACCTCGACACCTGCACGCAGTGTATTGGCTGCCTTGAAGTCGTTCTTTATTGCCTCTTTATATCCATTCTTGGCAACGTGGCCAGCGTTCATATCGAGGCGCATACCGTTATACCACGTGCGTTCGTAATCGAGCGACACGATCGCCATCTGCCCGAAGGTGTACGATGCACCGAACATCAGGCGTGTGGGGGTGTAGTATTCGCAGGTCGAGCGCAACTCGTCGGTATATTGCACGTAGATGTCGCTTTCGACGTATTGATCGTTAGGAATATCGAATGCCTTGACAAACATCTGACCTTGATAGCTACGGTCGATAATCATTGCCGAGGGGGTGTGGATTGCAAAGCCCAAACGCAGACTTGTTGTGGGGCGATAGATTACGCCAGCCTTGAAGTTGACACCTACGCCCTCAGCCACTACATTCTGAATATAGTCGGTGTAGATCAATGGAATCTCCGACGCAGGGACCATATTTTGGTTGATACCGATCACTTTACCCTCAGCGTCGAGATTAAGGCCATTGTTGGTGTAGCTCTCGCCGTAGAAGACTCGCTTGCTATGATCGAGATCGATAATGCCAATCGAAAAGCCGAAATAGACCTTATTGCGCATATTGAAACCTCCCGAAAAGTTAAACTCCGACAGATGGCCACGGCTATCGACCTGCGAGAGGTGCTCGACCGAGGCATCGGGAGCGATCGAAGTGGTGATATACTCAGAGCCATTCTCCGGATCGGGATCGATCAGATAGTTCTTGTAGGCCAAAATTGCGCCCCAAAGGTGCTGGGGATGGGTGTTATATACTTCGCCCTTCAAGGTGTTTTGGTGTGTGCCACTCAGCTGACGTTCGAACATATCGGCGATCGACGCAACACTATTGGGTGTGCGAGCCGACAGACGGTAGTTGTAATCAGCTAACTTATTGTAGCTGACGCCGAACGTAAAGCTGGTCAGCTTGCCCGAACTCTGGTAGAGGTTCCACGCTGCACCGAAGTTGTTCAGTGCAAATTTGTTGCGCGAGGTATCACCGTATGGGGTCGAGAACTTCGACGAATTGAAGTTCATTCCTAAGGTCATACCCACCTCCGAGGTGCGGTACATACCCAAACCTGCGGGGTTGATCGACATCGACGACAGATCGGCACCGAGCGAGGTGAATGCCCCTGCCATAGCGGTCGAGCGAGCCGTGCCATAGTTGTGCGATATCTGACCATATTGCACCATATCGGTGATTAGGAAATCCGACTGACCCAGCGTCAGACCGCCGAAGGTTTGTGCTGAGACCCCGAGCGAGAGCATTGCTGCGCAGAGGGTTGCGAGAAAATATCTGTTTGCCATTGTACTATCCGTTTTTAGAGGTAAATCATACTTAAACTAAATCCACCAAGGGGCAACTATCTGCCACGGGTAGAGGTGCCACCACCACCGTAGTTGCCGCCACCGCTGTAACCTCCACCGCCTGACGAACGGCTACCGCCACCGCTGTAGCCTCCACCGCCTGACGAACGGCTACCGCCATCGCCACCGCTGTAACTGCTACCCGACGAGCGCGAGCCACCCGAACTGTATGATGAGCGCGACGAACTGCTCGAAGAGTTGCTACGATAGCGACTCGGAACACCCTTGCTCGAACTGCTCGACGAACGGCTGCCTGAATTGCTCACTGCGCTGCCATTGCGTGTGCGATAGCTACCGCCACCGATGGTTGATCCGCCACGCGACGCACCACTGCTGCCGCCAATGGTTCCTGAGGTACGGTATGCCGAGCGATAGATCACATCAGGGCGACCACTGCCTCCGCCACCACCGTATGAAGGTTTATGTACAGGACCGTGTGCAGGGCCGTGATTCGGACCATAGTGCGGCCACCACCAGTCGTAGTGGGGATGCCAGCCGAAGCCCCAATTCATACCGTACCACGAATCGTACCACGGATCCCACCAATAGTGGCGCCAATACCACGACGAGGGGTAGTACCACGGCGAGTAGTAGTAGCTCCACGGGTTGCGCCACCCGAACGAGAAGTTGATCGAGGTGCCCCAGCCACCGAACATCGAGGTGATGTACTTGGGCTCGACCCACACCTGATCACCCATCACGATGATGTTGTAGAACGCAGGGTCGTAGGCCGAAAGGAATGCGTACGATCCGCTATAACGCAGGTTGTAGTAGCTCGACGGCATATTGTAGTAAGGCGAGTCGAAACCGCGCAGACGACGGGCATAGGCACTCTCGTAGGTGTCGGCAACCACGCTCGTGTAGTCCAGATCGTTGGGGTTGGTGATCTCCTGATACTTATTTTCAGCCTTAGCAGCCTCAGCTGCGGCGATCAGAGCCTCATACTCGGCACGACGTGCTTCGGCCTCAGCCTGCATAGCTTCGTAGCGAGCTGTACGCGCTTCGGCTTCGGATTTGGCGATAGCCTCACGGTCGTGAGTTGCATAGAGATCGTCGTTGTTGTAACCAGAATAGAGGGCCGACGTACACCCTCCGAGCATCGACGCTGCGGTCAGCACGATTGCGATTGTAAAGATGTTCCTCATAGCTACATTAATAATAGTCTTCATTTTCAATAATATCTTCGTTCGTTTCATTCGAAAACCGTACCGAGCGAGCTCGCGGAGTTCGTTTCCTTTTACTGTATAGACGCATAAGTGGGGCAAAATGTTGCATTGCGACCGCCGAAACGCCAATTTTAGGGGTTGAACCGCCTAATTAATTTGGTCAAAGATACGGATTTTATATCATAATTGCAAAAAAAGCCGTACCTTTGCACTCGGCCTGAGGCCGAAGCGAAGGATAACAATTGAAAAATAGATAATATTTAGATATGGCAAAGGAATTGAAAGATTTGACCCGCCGCGAGGAGAACTACTCGCAGTGGTACAACGACCTGGTCGTTAAGGCTGGTCTGGCTGAGAACTCAGCCGTGCGTGGTTGTATGGTGATCAAGCCCTACGGTTACGCTATTTGGGAGAAGATGCACGAGGCTCTGGACAAGATGTTCAAGGCTACGGGTCATCAGAATGCCTACTTTCCACTTTTCATTCCCAAGCCGTCCTTCTCGCGCGAGGCTGACCACGTCGAGGGTTTCGCTAAGGAGTGCGCTGTTGTTACGCACTACCGATTGAAGAATAGCCCCGACGGAGGTGTTACGGTCGATCCCGCAGCTAAGCTCGAAGAGGAGTTGATCGTGCGTCCCACATCGGAGACTATCATCTGGAACACCTACAAGAATTGGATTCAGTCGTACCGCGACCTGCCGATTCTGTGCAACCAGTGGGCTAACGTAGTTCGTTGGGAGATGCGTACCCGTCTGTTCCTGCGCACGGCCGAGTTCTTGTGGCAGGAGGGTCATACCGCACACGAGACCAAAGAGGAGGCTATCGAGGAGGCAACAAAGATGATCGGCGTCTATAAGGATTTCGCCGAGAACTTTATGGGTGTGCCCGTAATCGTGGGCCACAAGAGCCCCAACGAGCGCTTTGCAGGTGCGTTGGATACGCTGACCATTGAGGCACTGATGCAGGATGGTAAGGCGTTGCAGAGTGGTACGTCGCACTTCCTTGGTCAGAACTTCGCTAAGGCATTCGATGTGCAGTACACCACTCGTGAGGGTAAGTTGGAGTACGTTTGGGCAACGTCGTGGGGCGTTTCGACCCGTCTGATGGGTGCGCTGATTATGGCTCACTC
>JAZOMS010000230.1:0-2573 GCA_045654145.1 Alistipes sp.
TTCTCAGTTGTCCAAATACTCTGCAACCCTCCCAATAGGTGAAGCCAGCAATCTCAAAATTGCCAAAATGTTTGTTGATCGTTTTGTTATACATATCTAATCTCGTTTAGTTTATGCCGCAAAGGTATGTGGGCGTTTTGACAACTACTGTCAATCGAAAATTTATAGTGTAAATATTTGCATAAAAAAGATCCCCGCAATCAGTTGAGATTGCGGGGGCAAATGTATTGGCTGCGATTGACAATCTCTGTCAATCAAATTATTGGTTGGAACTATAACTGCGGTGCATACAATCGACAATCGATCTGATATACTTGTCAAACTCTGGGGTGAGAATTTTGATATCTTCCAACAGTCCCATCACAAAGCGTCCGATGCCGACATAGTCGCAGACCATTGTGTCGAGTAGCCAGCGTGAGCTATCAATTGGCGTAAGGTCGCGGGTCGAGAGCGGATACTCCTCTACAAGTAGATTGTGTGCCATTACACCCAATTCCAACTCTACTCGCCTCTGCTCAAAACCCGTGATGCGAAATATGTCGATATATCCCTCGTGGTGCAACTCCTTAAATTGCCAATCGCTATCGAGCACCTTCACCGTGCCAATACGGGCAGTGTTGAATAGCTTATTGAGTCCCGACTCTGGCTCGTAGCACCACACCTGCACATAGTTGGTCGTGAACCCAAAGGGCTCAACCAGACGGTCGCGTACAACTCCCGTATGCGATGAGGCGTACTTGTTCAGCACCACCTGCTTGCCGTTAGAGATAGCCTCAATCAGTCGGTTGACATTGATGGCATTCTTACCCTCCACGACGCTCTCGGCCAACGAGGTGCAGTTGTAGACTGCTGTGAGTTTTTTGCGCAAGTTCTGTTTGAGCATATTGGTGTTATCCAGCCCCTCGATAAGTTGGTTGACAATGTGCGCCTCCTCATCGGTAAAGTGGATCAACTGCGAAATCTCCTTGAAGTAGCGGCTATCCTTGCCAAGCTTGTATATTCCACCCTCCTTGCGCTGCACGACGAATCCTGACTCTTTGAAAGTCTCGATGTAACGATATACCGAACGATAGGATATGCCCAATCGCTCTGCCATATCCTCTACGGTGTAGTTGTTGTTGCCCGTCATCATCTTCATCAGGCGCAACACACGCTCAATTTTCGGCTGTTCCATAATTTCGATTTCGGCTACAAAGATGCCTATTTATCGCAAAGTTGTGAATTTTCAACTCCGAAATTGCTTTTGCTTTCAGTTTCTGCGACCAAGGACCATTCTCGATCTTCTTCTTTAACGAGCTTTCGGTTTTGCGCCCTCGAAGGTGGCGGTGGCGAGCACCTTGCGCGGAGCAGCCTCAGCCTCGGGCGTGTAGCGGAAGAACTCACGCACGGTGGTGATCACCTTACCCACGCGGGTCTGTTCGGGTTGAGGCGTGGTGTCCTCGACGTGATGAACATAGATATACTGCGGATCGGGCTGCTCCAAGCGCACCTCGATCGTGTACGATTTGCCATCTTTCACCTTATCGATGGGCAAGGTCAGCGTGCGCGATGAGCCTGCTGCCAGCATCATCTTCACCTCGCCCTCGGCAACTACCGAGCGACCTACACGAACAGCATAGCAAGCTACGCCATCAATCGGTGCCAATTCGCTGCCATTCGAGATTAGGAACTCGGTTGCATTCAACTGACGCACTGCAACACTCGATGAACTCTGCGTCGAGGCGGGTGTAGTCGCATAGTTCAGTCGATCGCTGTTCCACTCGCCAGCCGCAGCTGAGTAGAGCACAGGACGCACCTTCTCCAAGCGCTTCATCGCCAAGTAGCTCTCATAGAGGCAGTAGCCATTTGCCGACTCCTCAGCGATCGAGAATGCCACCACCGAAGGGTGATTTTTCGAGGCGTGATACATACCCACAGCACGATCGACGTATGCCGCCTCCCACCTTGGATCGTTTGATGGATTACCTCCCACACGGCGTGATGCACCGTGGCGTGCAGTATTGACATCGGCCTGATTGATTACGTAGAATCCTAATCGGTCGCACAATTCGTAGAGCGCATCGAGTTGCGGACCACCCTTGATTTTCAAGGCATTGTAGCCCTGTTTGCGGAGCACACGCAGCTGCTCGGTAGTGGAGGCAATATCGGTGGTCATTGCGAACTCGGCGGCGTGCAGCTCAACGGGTACCTCATTGACAGCCATCTTGCCTCCCTTGAAATCGAGTGAGCGAAAGCCGATGGGTAGTACCAAATATTCGCCAAAACGACCCTCATATTGGGTCTTGATCACTGCGGTATAGAGGTAGGGAGCTTCGTGGCTCCAAGCCATTACATTCGAGATGTTGTCCAAAAAACGTACGGTGTCCTCGCGTTGCATATCGAGTTTCAGGTCGCGGTGTCCATAGCTCACCACCTTCCCCGCAGGGTCGAGCAATTCGTAGTGGATTCGGTAATCCTTCGGGTTGAGCAGATGGCTTTTGAGTATGACACCCATAGCGAACATACCATTGTCGTGGTCGGCACGGGTGTCGATTACGATGTCGCGCACACGTACACGTGGCTGCGCTACGATA
>JAZOMS010000231.1:0-6313 GCA_045654145.1 Alistipes sp.
CCCTCGACAACCGTTTCGGCATTGAATCGTGAATGCTCCATACACACCAAATAGTAGAGATTTTTTGCCATATAGTGGTCGATGTAGTACTCTTTGGTTTGCGGCGAACGATGATTCCAATTTGCATAATCATTGATTTGCAATGGCTTATCGTTTCTGATACGCTCGCGCACCTCAGCAATGGATAGCATTGTACCATTCTCGTCCATCACAAACAGATCAAACGTAGGATCAACCCACACCCATTTATCAAGCGTATTGCTATACACAACGGTTATAACGTGGCAGTCGCTCACGTAGTTCATCGGCATACAGGTTACGAATCGCGCCTTGAAACCCACTGCAAGATAGACCTCGGTGAGCATCTGCGCCATCATACGGCAATTTACGCCACGATTCTCCTTTTGGCAGAGTTCGATTATTGCAGCAGTATTCTTTACTTTGGGGTTATCTGAATTACCATCGTGCGGCACCACCTCGTGAACCCAATGCAGAAGGTTTTTAATCTTTGAAATTTCGTCGCCTGCACCAGCCACACTATCCAATTTGAATTGCTCGCGCAATTGAACCAAATCGGGATTGTTGGGTGCCATATAGCGGAACTTTATACCCTCGGGGTGCAGTCCCGAGTAGTAGGGCTTTGCGTCTTTCAATATCTGCTTGTAATCGCCCCACTTCTGCAAGCGCTCCATACATTTCACGAAACGAGGCTCTTTGCGCAGCGAATTCAGATCGCTGTCGGCGTTGATGTGCGACAGACGTATCTCCTCGTGATTGATAACACGGTCAGTGTAGTATTCAAAAGTGCTCAACGCCCCTTTTTTATCGCCAGCAAGAGCCTGCCAGCAAGCTAAGTTGTAGTAAAAATTACCCTCTAAATCGGTGTCCCACAAATACTCCTGACGCACCGAATCGGGTTGCGCCATAATGATTTTGCGGTATTGCTTCTGATTTGCAACAAGTCGTTTCCAATCTTGTTGGTCGTAGAGTTCATCAGCCTCCTTGTCGAGACGGTCGAGTTGCTGTTGCCAAGCTGGCGTTTGCGCCCACGTGGTGATAGTCGTCATAGCGAGGGCAAGCAGAATAATCCTTTTCGGATTCACAAAATTTAGTTTCATAACATCTATATTGTTTAAGTGTTTTGACTATATGACGCACGAAAATGCAAAAAGTTAAACTAAAAACGTGTTTTTTAGTTAAAGTTCCCATATTCGCAAAAAGTTTTATTCAACACCTTAGACGAGCTACGCAAATAAAAAAAGCGCAGACATTCGTCATACGCTGTCGGGCTCACCACAAGCCACAATTCTTTATGAGAAGTCTGCGCCAATCAGGCACAATACTCCCAACAAGAATTGTTCTAACTCGTCTGCTTTACGAGGTGGTGATTCGACAGCGATTGAGTTATATGTATTTGTATGTATAACGGCTAAACGTAGCCTTTATTTCTTCGACAAATATACAAATTCTTTTGAAAATGCAAATCTATCGATGCGAAAGATACTCTTCGATATTTCGTTCGATACAACCCACCAAGGTTGCGATCGACTCAGCAGCCGACCACGCATTGTGGGGCGAAAGAAGCAAACGGTCGCTATTTTTCACCTGCAATAAAGGCGAATCAGCCTCGATCGGCTCATTGACAAAGACATCGAGCGCAGCACCTCCGATTCTACCCGAATCGATCGCCTCGGCCAAAGCTTTTTCATCAACAATTCCACCGCGTGCAACATTGATTAGCAAAGCGTCAGGCTTCATTAATTCAAGTTTCGCTTTATCAATCAGGTTTCGCGTCGCAACATTCAGCGGGCAGTGAATCGACACCACATCCGATGTTGCCAAAAGTTCGTCCAATGGCAGACAGGGCCAAGCCTCTTCACGTTTAATGCCCGACGTCGAAGCATAAGCCACCTTGCAACCCAAAGCCTCGGCAACACGAGCTACATTGCGACCAATTGTCCCCAAGCCGATCACCCCCCAACGCTTACCACAAAGACGACGTGTCGGACGATCGAAGTTGAACATCAGACCATCCATTGTATAGCGACCTGACTTGATATAATTGTCGTAATATCCTATATTTCTGCACAATGCCAATGCTGCACCGATCGTGGTTTCGGTAACCGATTCGGTCGAGTAGCCAGCTGCATTTCGTACAGCAATACCCAACTCGGCAGCCGCTTCGAGATCGATAATATTGACACCCGTAGCCGCTACGCATATCAGTCGCAGATTGGGTAGCGCCTTCATCGTTTCGCGCGAGAAGGGTACCTTGTTGGTTATTACAATTTCGGCATCATCTACACGCTCGACAATCTCCGCAGGCAGCGTATTGTAATAGGAGCTATACTCACCCATTGCACGAACACGCGACAGGTCGGCATTGCTCAATGAATATTCATCCAAGAAGACAATTTTTGGTTTCATATTTATGTAAGTTTTAATCGTTTATCAACCCTGACCTTGACTTTTAGGCGAGGTGGCTGATTGCCACGGTTGCACACCCGCAACCCTCAATTCTCGCACGTAGATTTCGCCTCGATCGTTCACTACGTAAAGTTTCGTTCCGACAAATGCCAGCGAACGGATCGGTGAGCTATCAGGCAGTGGCAGAATAGCTCGCACACGACCATTCTGATCGCATACCTGCACGCCCATCGTCGTTGCAACGTAGAGATTTCCATTCTCATCGAAAGTCATCTGCCCCACCTGCTGCGAGTCATCGCCCGTCGTATTGTGCAACCAATAGAAACGCTGTCCAGCCACTGGCACACCATCCTCACCGACCACGTAACTCATCAACCAGCGAGTGTGCGGTTCGTTACATATAAGCAGACGATGGTCGGGATAAATTGCAAGCGACGAACCACACGACAACCCATCATTCACAGCTGTCATTTTGCCGTTTGATGCGAGATGGATGATCGCCCCATCAGAAATGAAGTAACGATTGAGTTTATCTGTTGAAACCAACTGTTCTACTTTGTTTTGAGCCGAGGCAATTTTTACTCTTCGACCATCAACAATGCGAATAACTTCACCCTTTACATTTGACAAATATAGAGCTTCGTCATCAACACCAATAAGGCGTTCTCCTGCCTTCAATACGAGCAACTGATCTCCCTCGATATCGCACACCTTGTTGCCATTAACGTAGATAACTTTATCGCCGAATGTGAATAGCTTATCAGCAACCTTCACGCCCTCGACAAGCACCCATCCACCCTCTTCGGGCAGGATTGCTGCGAGCATATCATTCTGCGAATACCCCGCTTGAATTGGGCGTGGCCAACCTTTCCACAACCAGCGCATTACGTCGGGAAAAATTCTATCAGCGTGAGTATTGCTATGACCACCACGGCCCCACGCGTGAGCCACCTCATAGCCACTGAAATTGAGTGCCGACTCGACCAAAATATTAGCCTCGTACCAATCGCCAAAAATACCGTTCCAAACATCATATAGTCCATCCTGCAAGAAGATGCGGAGAGGTTTCGGCTCGGTTTTACGAATCACTGCTTGATACTCGTTTCCGCCACGCATCGATACGTAAGTGCCTACTGCACTGAACACTCGACCAAAACGATCGGGGCGAGCCCACGCTGCTGAGAACGCACAGATACCACCACTGCTCGAACCCGCAATGGCACAATCATTCGGATTTGTCGAGAGTCGAATCTGACGACCGTCCGAGGCTGTTTGTCGCTCAACCTCAGGGAGTAACTCCTCGATCAAGAATCGAGCAAAAGTACCGTCGGTACGATCAAATTCGTTACTGCGATTGTAGCGAATCACGCCACCATCGGCATCGCGCACTACACCAGGATTGACAAAAACACCGATTGTTACGGGCATTTGACCACTTGCGATCAGATTGTCGAAAACAGTCGGGGCGTTGTAGGTGATTCCATCCAAGCAGACAAACAGACAAGCGGGTTGCGAGGCATCGTACGATGCAGGGACATAAATCCAATAATCGCGCGTGGTCATCGGATAGATTTCCGACGAGTCGAACGAACGTTTAATCACCTCGCCTACGGCAACATTTTCATTGCGAACGGTAGCTGGATCAAAGGCTACTCGGTAATGATCGCGCTGCTGAGCTACCACATTAGATAACATCAGCAATAATAAGATTGATAGTAGTTTTTGTTTCATATTTTTCATTATCATTTCATCTCACCGAGCAGGTCGCGCACCACAACCGAGGCACACGTGCAACCAAACACGGCCGGCATATAAGAGATGGTTCCGGTATTCGATTTTTTATTACGCTCTTCGCTGATAATCATCGCCCCCTCACGCACAGGTTCGGCAGAAAAGACAGCATAAAAACCCGTGCGAATACCCATCTTATGCAGACGTTTGCGCAACATATGAGCCAACGGACAATGATGCGTACTCCCGATATCGGCGACCTCAACTCGCGTGGGGTCGGTCTTTGCTCCTGCACCCATAGCGCTCACAATCGGGATACCGCGATCGAGAGCTCCTTTGATTAGTGCCGCTTTGGGCGACAATGTATCAATTGCATCAACAATATAGTCATAGCGCGCAGCATCAAGAATTCGATCGGTCTCTTCGTCGCGGATATATCGCTGAACAACATTTAGTTGCAAATCGGGATTGATATCACGCAAACGTTCAGCCAGCACATCGCTTTTGGCACAACCGATAGTCGAATGAAGCGCTACCAGCTGGCGGTTGATATTACTCTCCGATACATCGTCCGAGTCAGCAATGGTCATCTGACCGACACCCGCACGGCACACCATCTCGGCTGCGTATGCTCCGACACCGCCCAAGCCTACCACAAGTACGTGCGCCTCAGCGAGTTTAGCAGCCTTATCAGCGCCCAGCAGCAATTCGGTACGTTCTTTCCAATTACTCATTATCAATCAATCGTTTATAATTTCCAAATAGTGTTATGCGCAACTCTTCGACCGAGCAACCACGCAATGCAGCAATACGTTCATAAATCGACTCAATCGGTTCGATACTCTCATCGCGTTCGACAAGCAGAGCTAATGACGGAATCTGTCGAATTGCATCACACGTGCGAGCCGACGCTAAACTGCGTGGCGAAAACGAGCAAAAGTAGCCTTCGCGCACCACTCTTTCGATCTGTTGCGCAGATCCAACAAAACTATGAAAAACCGCTCGATCGACTCGTCTTGCACGCAATATCGACATAACCTCTTCGAAAGCGCGCACACAGTGCAATACCACGGGTAGCGAGAGCCTATGTGCAAGTTCGAGCTGATGTTCGAAAACCTCCATCTGAGCATCACGCGCCACATCGGATACCCAATCCAAGCCACACTCACCGATAGCCACAAAACCATCGACGTGAACACATCTCTCGATCTGCGCATAAGCCTTCTGCAACTGCTCCACGGGCGCATCCGCACGCCACGGATGAATACCGACCGTAAAGGGGTATGGCGTCGTACAAGCACACTCGACAGCATCCGCATCAAGCGCATCAACATTGAAAACCGCCTGCTCGCCATCATATCGACGGTGAGTGTGAAAATCGATGTACGAAGGTGTTTCGAGAGCCATTTTTGCAATTTTTCACGACAAATTTACAAAATTTCCGCAAAAACCATAAAAAGGTGCTGTTATGATTTTCACAATTAAGGAATATTTCCTATTTTTGCGCGCGAATTATATAGCGATCCCAAACAGATCACTCAAACGAAAAAATTCAACTAACAATAATTTTTCACATTAATTAACATTTAACCAAAATGTCGAAAATCATCAAAATCAAAAAGGGTCTCGACATCAATCTCCAAGGCAAGGCTGAGGCGAAGGTAACCGCTCTTCCGATGGCGGCTTCGTACGCAGTTTCTCCTCTGGATTTCGAGGGAGTAGTTCCCAAGCTTTTGGTTAAGGTCGGCGAGCAGGTTAAGGCTGGCGATGCGCTCTTCTTCTCGAAGAACGATAGCCGCGTGCTCTTCACCTCGCCAGTCAGCGGTACAGTTACAGCCGTTAATCGCGGTGAGAAGCGCAAGGTTCTCAATGTAACCGTACAGCCCGACGCAACTCAGAGCTACAAGGAATTTAACGTCCCCGCAAACGAGAAGGCCTCGAAGGAGGATGCGACCAAACTGCTGCTCGAAGCAGGTTTGTGGCCGCTGATCATTCAGCGTCCTTACGGCATTATCGCCAACCCCGACGATCAGCCTAGGGCTATCTTCGTATCGGGTTTCGATTCGGCTCCTCTGGCAGCCGACAACGACGTGGTATTGGCTAACGACAAGGCTAACCTCCAAAAGGGTTTCGACGTGCTCGCACGCTTAACCTC
>JAZOMS010000232.1:0-3373 GCA_045654145.1 Alistipes sp.
TTCGGTTTCGGGACGTTTGAGATAGACGCGACTGAAATCGAAATAATAACCACGATTACCATCTGCATCCTTCACCCTCAGCTGGATATACTCGACCGAACGGCTGCGCACTTGACGGTTGTTGATCTCACCACCGCGCCACGCCGTAAAATCTGCCGCGTGCTGGAACGTCAACACGTGCCACGGCGAATCCTCACGACGACCCGTACCCGACGCCTCGATGGTCTGCATCACCTTAGTGAAACGGTCGTGGCACACTCGCTCCATTTTGCGATTGCCTAACTTACCATAGGCAAAGGTCAGAATATTGAGATTTTGGGGTGAGAAGGGATCGCTATGCATCAATCGCTCGGCAGCCTCGACCACTCGCTCCAACTGCGTCGAGTCGGGTGTTTCGGTCAGCGCAAAAATCTCCAACACATCGAGCAAAGCGGGATTGTTCTCCAACGGACGATAGTTGTCGGCAAAAGCAAAACCGTAGTAAAGGTAATGATAATCATCGAGCGTCAGGGTCGTATCGCCATAGATATAACGCTCCATCAAGCGTGGATAGTATTGCGGCGACGAGTTATTGATCGTGCGAGCTAACACCTCTTCGTTATCGGGCACACGTTGTGCCATCGTAATGGTTGGCAACAGTGCCAGCATAAAAATCAGAATCCGTTTCATTATCATCTATTCAATTGTATATATATGTATTGTAACGTGCCGCTGCCACTAAAATTGTGTAACAACAGGTCTATTCATTCTAAAACAGCTCGCCTTGGATGGGCACTGCTGATTGCACAAGCGCTGGGTCAGGTTCAGTATCTTTCTCAGCAGGTTGCGGCATCGGTGTCGGTGCCAAGGCTATCAATGCCTCGAACTCCTCCTCCGAGAGCATTTTGATGCCGAGCTTGGTCGCCTTTTGCAACTTTGCAGGTCCCATATTCTCGCCCGCAACCAGATAATCGACATTAGCCGATACGGCCGCCAAGTTTTTGCCACCGTGCAGTTCGATCAACTCCTTCAACTCATCGCGACTATGGTGACGGAACTTGCCCGAGATAACCACATTCTTACCTGCCAACAGATCGGAATGGAGTTCGCGCACCTCAGCCTCGAACTGAACACCCGCCTTACGCAGACGCTCGATAATCGTGCGATTGATCTCATCGGCAAAGAACTCAACAATGCTGCGAGCAATCTTCTCGCCCACCTCCTCGGCCTCGACCAGCTGCTCAACCGACGCATTCATTATTGCGTCCAACGAGCCAAAATGCGATGCCAGATATTTCGCCGTCGTTTCGCCCACAAAGCGGATACCCAACGCAAACAGCACACGCGCAAAAGGCACCGATCTCGACCGTTCGATACTCTTGATAATATTATCAGCCGACTTCTCACCCAAGCGAGGCAGAACAGCCAGCTGTTGAGCTTGCAGATCGTACAGATCAGCCACATCACGCACCAATCCGCTCTCATAGAGCAGTTCGACCGTCTCGTCGCCCAATCCCTCGATATCCATCGCCTTGCGACGTATGAAATGGATGATACGACCGACAATCTGCGGTGGGCAGTGGCTCTGATTGGGACAATAGTGTTTAGCCTCACCCTCGTAATGCGTCAGTTCCGTGCCACACTCAGGGCAATGGGTAATATATTCGAAGGGCACGCTATCATTCTTGCGTTCCGATAGCTCGACACCTGTAATCTTAGGAATAATCTCGCCACCCTTCTCGACATAGACCATATCGCCCAAACGTATGTCGAGTTGAGCTATCTGCTCGGCATTGTGCAACGTGGCTCGCTTGACCGTCGTACCGGCCAACAACACCGGCGCAAGGTTAGCCACAGGAGTGATCGCACCCGTGCGCCCCACCTGAAACGCCACACTCTCCAAAAGAGTCAGAGCCTGCTCGGCCTTAAACTTATAGGCAACCGCCCAACGAGGCACCTTCGAGGTGAATCCCAGCTGCTGCTGAGCTTCATAACTATTGACCTTGATCACCACACCATCGGTCGGGAATGGCAGCGAGTGGCGAGCCTCATCCCAATAGGCGATAAACTCATCGACCTCCGTAGCCGAGTGGCAAACACGAGCCTCTCGTGAGATCTTGAATCCCCACTCACGAGCACGCTCCAACGATTCCCAATGAGATTGAGCCGAAACACCTTCGCCCACCATCTGGTAGAGTGTGCAATCCAACCCACGATGTGCCACGACTGCCGAGTTCTGCTGTTTGAGCGTACCTGCTGCCGCATTGCGCGGATTGGCAAAGAGTTGCTCACCCGCCTGCTCACGCTCTGAATTGAGACGATCGAACGAGGCGTAGGGCATAAAAATCTCGCCACGAATCTCGAACAATGGAGCAATATCATCGCCAGTCAATTCAAGAGGCACGGTGCGGATCGTGCGCACATTAGCCGCTACATCATCGCCCGAACGACCATCGCCACGAGTTACGGCACGAGTCAATCGACCCTGCTCATAGGTGAGCGAGATTGCCGTACCGTCAAACTTCAATTCGCAAACATACTCGACTGGCCCAACCTCACGCTCGACACGATCGAAAAATTCGTGCAACTCCTCGATTGAATAGGTATTGCCCAACGACAACATCGGATAACGATGCTCGACCGTGCGGAACTCGGTCGTCAGGTCGCTACCTACGCGACGCGATGGCGAATTGGGATCGTCGTACTCAGGATACTCCGCTTCGAGGCGTTGCAGTTCGTGCATACGCTGATCAAATTCATAATCGCTCACCTCGGGCGCGTTATCGATGTAATATTTTCGGTTATGATAGTTGAGCCAACGGCGCAACTCTTCGATCTTTTGCTTCATCGGAAGAGATATATTTAATGAACAAAGTTACGATTTTTGTCGCAAATAAGCCATAGCTTTGCCACTTTTCGTGCCCAAAATCAAAAAAAATGAGGGGCAAGTAAATATTTTCAAATAAAAAAATATTCTGACCGTTTGTGGTATTCATTTTTTGCGTATAATTGCGAAAAATTTCGTGAATTAATTGTATGGCAAAAGTAATTCAAACCAAAAAACGTATTGTAACAAGCTTCCACAACCTCTCAATCGAGTTGCAGGAAGAGATGAAAAAGAAATATCCACTCGGTTTTACCGACGTAATGATGCGTATTGACAAGCCTCAGGGCGACTTCTTCTACGCAGTACCCTTCGAGACCGAAGAGGTCAGCTATCTGGTCAAAATCGATGTTAAGATCGATGAAAACGTAGACGACGATAACGATAACGATTACTACGACGAGGATGAGATCAAGGGTGCTGAGGATATCGCCGACACCGATTCGGACGATGACGAGTAGCGACTCTCAAACCATCTAACAATACACAAATATCTCAAAGACACGGACC
>JAZOMS010000233.1:0-2410 GCA_045654145.1 Alistipes sp.
TGGTATTGCTCAACACATAGGCGCGATAGCGCGGGCGAAGTGCCGAGATGTAGTCAAGTTTGGCTGTCGGGGTCTCGGTGAAGAAGCCCAACCACGCCCAGCGAGCTTCGTCGTAGCTCACCTCACGACCGCACATCGTGCTCAATCGCTCGCGGAAACCCTCGGCTGTAATTGCACCCTTCTCGACTTCGAGAAAGATACCATTCTGGCAATAGTTGTCGAGCTGCTCGTTGGCATCCTTCAAGCCCAACTGCTCGAATCGAGCCACCGCACCCTCGCGAACAAAGTGTGCAATCACACCGCCAAAGTCAAATATCACATTCTTAATCATCGTTTCGTAAGTTTTTTCGGACGCAAAGATAGCACTTCGGGCAACGAAAAGCAAAAAAATGGCGAGCCGTTTCTTTGTCGGTTCGCCTACGTCAGTAATTATTTCGCGCTGTTATTCGCGTCGCTTGGGGATCTCGAACGTGCGCCCCTCGATCGCCAACTCCGTTGACTCGAAGAGCGTCCGAGCCTCGTTCAAGAGCACTCGCTCATCCTTATATCGTGCCGAGAAATGACCGATCAGCAGTCGTCCGACACCAGCCATCGACGCTACCTTTGCTGCCAACAATGCCGTCGAATGGCCTCGTTGGTGCGCCGTCTTACGCTCGATGTCGAGGTAGGTCGCCTCGTGATAGAGCAGATCTACCCCACTCACGATGCGTGCCACCTTAGCCGAATACTGCGTATCGCTGCAATATGCGTACGCACGCGGGCGGAACGGTCGATAGGTGATCTGCGACGCAGGCAACAGCGTACCATCCGCCAACGTCAGATCCTCGCCACGTTTTGCCGCCGCAATCTGCGCAATACCCAATCCATAGCGTTCAATAGCCGTCTTCTCGATATTCAATTCGGGCTCCTTCTCACGAAACAGATAGCCGCAACAAGGCACTCGGTGGCGCAGAGGAATGGTCTCGACAGTCATATACGACGTTTCGAACACAACCTTCTCCGCACGGGTATTAACCTCGCAGAATTGCACCTCGTAAGGCAGATCCGAATCGAAATACTTGAAGTGAGCCTCCAAGATCTCATCCAGCGGTTTCGGGCCAAACACTTTCAGTGGCGTTCGGCGACCATAAAGCCCCATTGTCGAGATCAGCGGGAATAGACCATAGAGATGATCGCCGTGCAGGTGGGTAATGAATACCGCATTGATTTTGAGCGGATTGATACCATAGCGAATCAATTGTCGCTGGGTATCCTCGCCACAATCGATCAAAAAAAACTGCTCACGCACATTGAGTGCGTGAGCAGAGGTATGTTTATCGGGTGTGGGTTTTGCCGAACTATTGCCAAGTATGGTAACTCGAAAGCTCATTGTCGTCCGCTTTTTGCTACGTATTCCAATCAATACCCTCTTGTTAAGCCTCAACTTGCCAACCTAACTCAGCCCCCCACAGCTGATGTTACTCAGCGTCCTTCTCCATCTGAGCCTTCAACTCAGCCAGCGAAGTGATATCACCCAAAGTGGTCTTCTCAACCGAAGCGTTGATCTTCTTCACCGACGACTTGGTTGCCTCAGCAGCCTCAGCCTTAGCCTTCTTCTCGGCCTTCTCCTCAGCACGCTTAGCCTCCTCGAACAGACGGGTGTGCGACAGAGTGATGCGCTTGGTTGCCTTCGAGAACTCGATAACCTTGAACGACAGAGTCTCACCAGCCTTAGCCGAAGTGCCGTCCTCCTTTACCAACTGACGTGCAGGTGCAAAGCCCTCGATGGTCTCCGACAGGGTTACAACTGCGCCCTTCTCGGTCAAGTCCTTGATGGTACCCTCGTGAACGGTGTCAACAGCGTACTGCTGCTCGAACTCGTTCCAAGGATTCTCCTCCAACTGCTTGTGGCCGAGGCTCAGACGACGGTTCTCCTTGTCGATCTCCAATACTACAACCTCGATCTCAGCACCGATCTGAGTGAACTCTGCGGGGTGCTTGATCTTCTTGGTCCAGCTCAGATCCGAGATGTGGATCAAGCCATCGATACCCTCCTCGATCTCAACGAATACACCGAAGTTGGTGAAGTTGCGAACCTTAGCAGTGTGTTTGCTGCCAACGGGGTACTTGCTCTCGATTGCCTCCCAAGGATCAGCAGTCAGCTGCTTGATACCCAGCGACATCTTGCGCTCCTCGCGATCCAAGGTCAGAACTACTGCCTCGATCTCGTCGCCTACCTTCATAAACTCCTGCGCCGAACGCAAGTGCTGGCTCCACGACATCTCCGATACGTGGATCAGACCCTCAACGCCTGCTGCGATCTCAACGAATGCACCGTAGTCAGCCATAACAACTACCTTACCCTTAACCTTGTCGCCTACCTCCAAGTCTGCGCTCAAAGCCTCCCAAGGATGTGCAGTCAGCTGCTTCA
>JAZOMS010000234.1:0-2858 GCA_045654145.1 Alistipes sp.
GTAGCGTTGCCCGTGGCAATGATATTGCGCAGTTCATCAGGCGAATAGGTCGAAAGAATCATTCGTGCCGTATTGCCACCCACACCCGACACGCTCAGCAAATGACGGAACAGCTCACGCTCGAACTTCGATGCGAAACCATAGAGCAATTGCGCATCCTCGCGCACAACATAGTGGGTGTAGATCTTTGCCTCGGTCAGTTTCTCAATCTCAGAGTAGGTTTGAAGCGAGATGGCAATGTCGTAACCCACGCCCGCAGCCTCGATCACAACACGCGCAGGCGACAGTTCGGCAATCTCGCCTTTGATATATTCGTACATAATAGTTGCATTTTTTCGGTTAACGGATACAAATTTACAATTTTTTTGTATCTTTGTAGTTCATAAGCGAAAATTAACAACTAAAAAATAGCAAAACATCTATGAAAAAAACACTTTTTGCAGCCGTTGTAGCAGCTCTCTTCGCTGTGGGTTGCACCAACAACGCTGCTCAGCCCGCTGAGGGTGCAGCAGAGCAGGCTACCATTACCAGCTCGGATATCGCTTTTGTAAAGGCTGATTCGCTGCTCGTTACGTCGGACATCTATCTGACCGAGGGCGTCGCTTTGCAGAAGAAGCTCGAAGCGGCTCAGCAGTCGTGGGCTAAGAAAGAGCAGGGTTTCCAGTATGAGGCTGCTCAGTTGCAGGAGAAGTACCAGAAGGGGCTGATGACCACCGTTGATTTCCAGCAGAAGGGCGAGGCTTTGGAGAAGCGCATCGCTAACTACCAGACCACTACTCAGAAAGAGGCTGCTACGCTTGACGAGGAGAATTTCGTACTGCAGAACCGCATCAATATGCTCGTTGCTGAGGCTATCGAGGAGATCAACAAGGATGGCAAGTACAAGCTGATCCTCAACTCGACCGCACTGCTCGACGGCTCGCAGGCTCTCGACATCACTAAGGATCTGTTGAAGATCGTAAACGAGAAGTACGCTGCTGAGAAGGCTGCTGCTAAGGCTGAGTAAATTCGACTCAAAGGGCGTCTGATTCGCCCACTTTGAACAAAATGAACAGAACTGTACCCGAAAATGGTGCAGTTCTGTTTTTATTTGGTTGCGTGGTTGCGCTAAAATTGCTATATTTGTGGGTCGCCAAGCAAATGTGGCGAGTTTATTAAACTATTTTTGTGATAATCGACTATGAGTAAGTTCATTAAAGCAATAGATACTTTCTTGCGAAATTCCGTATCACCGGTGTTTGTTCTGCTGCTTTTCGCCTCGTTTGTGCTGTGGTATATCGCCAAACTCGACTACGACTACACGACAAATATCCCCGTGAGAGACAATCTCGATGGATATAAGTTCAAGGTCGAATGTACGGCCGAGGGACGTGGTTCGGCATTGTTTGCGCACCGTTTCAATATGGTCGATAAAACGAGACTCACCTTCACGCGAGTATTGCACGCCCCGTTGGCAACCGACAGCTGCGAGATCGTACTATCACCCTCATCGCTAATGAATGCCATTGCGACAACCTATCCCGACATCCGAATACTCTCGATCGGCATAATTCCCAACATCAGAATTGACCAGCAGGAGGTGGTCGAGGAGTGATCCGTGTAGGATTGACCGGAGGTATCGGCAGCGGCAAGAGCACCGTATGCCGACTATTCGAGGAGTTGGGTGCGAGTTGCTACGACTGCGACAGCCGCGCTAAGTGGCTAATGCAAAACGACGAACAGTTACGAGCTGGACTTATCGAACTATTTGGCTCGGAGATCTATGGGGCTGATGGAGCGCTCGACCGTGCGAGATTGGCGTCAGTGGCGTTTGGCAACAGCGAGCGTTTGGCCGCACTGAATGGCGCGGTACATCCTGCCGTAGGGCGCGATTGGGAGCAGTGGTGCGAGAAACGCAAGGGCGAAGGGGTGGCATACACGATTATGGAGAGTGCCATTCTGTTCGATTGCGGATTCGACAGCAAAGTAGATCGTATCGTCACGGTATCAGCACCCGAGGAGTTGCGGATCGAACGTGCGGCAGCACGCGACAACACCTCAGTGGAGGTGATTCGACAGCGTATCAAAGCGCAGATGAGCGATGCGGAGCGTGAGGCTCGTGCCCACCATACGATCGTCAATAACGACCTCGACGCCCTGCAAAAGCAGGTCAAGGAGTTGCATAAATTGTTTAGCGATGAGATTGAGTAGCCGCCACATAGATCTTCGTGAGCCCTGCGTGATGGCCATTATCAACGTTACGCCCGACTCGTTCTATGACGGTTCACGCTCATTCACCGAGGAGGAGATCGAGCAACACGTTGCGCGCGCGGTCGATGAGGGTGCAGATATGCTCGATGTGGGAGGTTATTCGTCGCGTCCTGCGGCTGACGATGTGAGCATCGAAGAGGAGATCGAACGTGTGGCGCGTGCAATGAGGGTGATTCGACGCATCTGTCCCGATGTGGCAGTGTCGATCGATACGTTCCGCTCGGAGGTGGTACGTCGTACGGTGGACAAATGGGGCGATTGCATCGTGAACGATATTTCGGCTGGCGAGATGGATAGCGAGATGATACCAACTGTTGCTCGGCTGAGACTGCCATACGTGGCTATGCATATGCGAGGAACGCCATCGACAATGCAGTCATTGAGCAACTATGACAATGTGGTTGATGAAGTGCGAGATTACTTCGTAGCCAAACTCGACGAGTTACGCAATGCAGGGATCGAAGATGTGGTGATCGACCCCGGTTTCGGCTTTGCCAAGACTCTCAAACAGAACTATGCTCTGATGAATGGACTGCACCGATTGGGCGATTTAGAAGCTCCGATATTGGTCGGCATATCACGCAAATCGATGATATACAAGCTACTCG
>JAZOMS010000235.1:0-6323 GCA_045654145.1 Alistipes sp.
CCAACGGCTCATCATCGATTGTTACACACTTGATCATAATACTGGAATATTTAGTTCGACACTATATTGATTGGCCGTATTCTCGATTTCGAGCTGGTAACGCTTCGGGAACAACAGATCCAAACGCTTGCGCACATTGTCAAGGCCTATGCCTCCCTGAGTATTCCATTTACTCGGATTCTTCGAGTTCGAAACACAATATCGCACCCTATCTCCCGCAGCATTGATCTCAATCGAGATATGGATATATGAGCGATTGTTATAGCTAATACCGTGCTTGAAGGCATTCTCAACGAAGACAATGAAGATCAGCGGCGGAATCTTCACTTGCGAGGGCGATTGCTCGGGTACGTCAACCACAATCTCGACCGAGTCGCTATAACGCAAGCGCATCAGCTGAATGTAGTGTTGCAGAAATTGTATCTCCTTTTCGAGCGAGATCGAGTCCTGCTCCGAATCGTACAACACATAACGCATCATCTTCGACAACTCGATCACCGTATCCTTGGCACCCTCCGAGTCGATGTCGATCAGCGCGTGGATATTGTTGAGCGTATTCATAAAGAAGTGCGGATTGATCTGATATTTCAGATAATCCAACTCAGCCTGCATCATATTCTGCTTCATCTCGACCATCTCCTGATCGTCGCGTACCGACTTGTAGATCATCTTAATACCCGAGTTCAGACCACACATAAACACTCCCAACAGCAAGTTCAGGGGCAACGACAGATGGCTGAATACCAGCGACGACATTCGCACATCTGGTTGGTTGATATCGATACCTGCAATGTAGTGATAGAGCGCAACTGTCGAGAATGTTACCACTACCGCTACAATCGTCAGCACCGAATACATCAAGTAGAGTTTGTTAAGCAGGAACTTGCGAGCGATCCACCAATTATGGATCAGAAAAAGCACAAAATATGGGAACACAATGCTCCACGCCGTCTGGATTCTGCGCCATTCGAACGGATCGCTACGAAAAATCGAACCGCTGAAAATCGGCACCAAGAACACAAACGTCCAAACACAAAAGTAGAGCAGGCCCTCGGTCAGAGCCTGCTTACTTATCTTCTCAGATTGTGGTCGTGGAACTCGCATATCTACAACGATTTACGCACCCCAAGGACCTACTTGCGAATATGTTTCTTCAAGAGTTTCTGATAGTGGTCGGCCATCGCCTTAAAGCCAAGATCGGTCAGATGGGCACCATCAACCGAGCACTCGTCATCGTTATACGACTCGCCCTCGTAGAAATAGAAATTCTTATCGCGCTTGAAGTGCTCTGCCACCTTTCTAACCTCGGCAGTTTTAGCCTCCCATTGAATACGCTGCTTTGAATCCCACTGCAACGTCGGGAACTTATAGCTATCAATCATAATGATCGGGGTCGTGGGGTGAGCTTTGCGAATGATCTCGATGAATTTAACTGCTCTCTCCTTGATCATATCAGCCGTACAATTAGGCACAAAATCGAGGAAAAAGACTGTCGGATTCAGACGAGCCATAGCCTCAGCGATGTAGAGGTCGCAACGAGCATTGCCACTGAAACCGAGATTGATCGCCTCGAAATCCATATCGCGCGAGATGATCGACGTGCTACACATACCAGGGCGATTGGCACAACCACCCTGCATAATGCTCGATCCGTAGAATACCACTGTACGGTCGGCGCGAGGCGACGGATCGATCGGCTGTGCGATTTCGGCACCGCTATCAACGCCGATCTGCACATCGCTAACGCCATCATACAACGGCAGATAGAGCATATACTCAGCATACTCGGATGCCATATTCTCGATCAGCACGCTGCTATTCTCCTTACTCTTGGTCGAGGGACGACCCGAATTGACGTGTCGCCAACCCTCCGAAGTCAGACGATAGAGATCGACACCTCGGATACCAATTGTGGTCATATGGCCCATATTCATCTGCTGACGAACGGTCCATTTCACCGCAATCGACGTCGAATTGGTACGAAAACGCACCGCCATTCCTGCCGAGTTGGTCGAGAGCGTCCACAACTCCTCGCGACAACCCTCCTTGACCGAAGCGGGCAGACGATCGTAGAACGATTCAGTGTCAGTAAAACCCTTACCAACGATACGTAAATCACGTGCTGCGTGGAACTCCATCGAATCGATCTTGGCAGCCACCACCTGCAACGCAATGGCCACAACGGCAACAAGAGTAAGAATCAATCGTTTCATCGTCTTATATTCGATTTAGATATTGTACAAATAACGCTTGATACTGCGCTTGGGAGTCTTCTCGAACTCCGAAGGATAGATGATGATCTCGGCCAGACGCTCGTAAGGTGCAACCAACGAGTTGATCTGTTTCAAGTTATCGGTCATATACTTCGGTATTTCGAGCTTAGCAATACCCTCGGACTCAGCAGCCTCATAGTCGGGCACAACCAACGCAACAAGCTTACCATCGCGCTGAACAACCAGCGACTCCATCACCAAATAGAGCGTATTGAGCTTAGCCCCGATCTCCTCAGGATAGATGTTCTGACCATTGCTACCCAACAACATCGTCTTGCAACGACCACGGATGTAGAGCGTACCGTCGGGACCCATCGTACCCATATCCCCCGTATGCATCCAGCCGTCGGGTTCGAGCACATCGCTGGTAGCCTGCTCGTTCTTGTAATAACCCATCATCACGTGCTCACCGCGAATCATAATCTCACCTGCTACATTCTCGGGGTCGGGCGAGTCGATCTTACATTCGAGGTGCTGCTTCAAATAACGACCACACGACGTGGGCTTAAAGTCAGCGTGAGATGCAAAACTAATCAGCGGACCGCACTCGGTCATACCGTAACCAATCGTGATGGGGAAGTTGATCTTCAACAAGAACTTCTCGGTCTCCTCGTTCATCGGCGCACCACCCACTACGAAGATATCGACATTGCCACCAAAGGCATCGATCAACTTCTTGCGGATAATCGAGTGGATCGCTGTATTGAGCAACGGAATACGCATAGCGATGCTCATCGGCTTCTTCTCCAACATCGGCAGCACCTGCTTACGATAGACCTTTTCGAGAATCATCGGCACGCAGCAGATGATTGTCGGCTTAACAATCGACATTGCCTGCATCAGAATCTTTGCAGCGGGGATACGACCCAGCAACGTGATATGACCACCAGCTGCCAAAGGCGACAACAGGTCGAATGCACAACCAAAGGCGTGAGCCAACGGCAGGAACGACAGCGTACGCGAGCCGCGATAGAAGAAAGTATTATTGGTATCAGGATTGATCTCAGTGATTGCGAAGAGCACATTTCCGGTCAAATTATTCGTGGTCAACATTACACCCTTCGAATATCCCGTAGTACCCGAGGTGTAGTTGAGCAACAGCAACTGATCGTTCGGAACATCGGGATACTTGATATCCTCGGTGCGGAAACCGCGCGGATATGCCGTGCGATAGTGTTTGATAATATCGGTCTGGAAACGGGTCAACGAGTGACCATCACGCTCGTGAATCACGTGGTAATCGGTCAGTGAGAATACCGCTCTGATATTGGGGATCTGCTCAGGCTCGATATTATCCCAATAGGTATCACCCAAAAAGAGCAGCTTACTCTCCGAGTGATTGATAATGTGAATAATGTCGTTAGGATTGAAATCCTGCAAAATGGGGACAATCGTAGCACCGTAAGTGATCGTAGCCAAATACGAAATACACCAACGAGTGTTGTTTCGACCAATGAGCGCAATCTTATCGCCCTGCTTGATGTCTGCCTTCTTGAACAGAAGGTGCAACTTGGCGATCTCTTTTGCCATCTCATAGTACGAGAAAGTTTCGTTCTTGAAGTAGTCAGTCAATGCTGGCATCTCGCGGTTCTCGCGGAAACTCTTCTCGTAGAGTTTAATCAGGTTTTCTTGCAACATAGTTTGTTGTTGTAGGGTTAAGGGAATTAATACTTTTATTTATTATCTCCACTACTCCCGATCCGTCGACCGAACTATCTCACAAGAACGACCGTCGAATCGGAAAATCTCTCTTTATCTCTTTTCGGTCGTTTTATCGTTATAATCCTTCTCATATTCGCCACGCAGGTTGCTACCCGTGATATCGACATCGGGTTTCTTGCCGTTGGTCGGGAAGATCGAGATCTTCGACTCGGTGCCAGCACGCAGGCGCGAAATATTCTTGCGATGAGTCCAAATCAGCAGTATCGCCACAAGGAACGAGAAGATTATCAATGCTATATTATCATTTGTTCTGGGCGAAACCAGAATGAAAATCGGAAATGAAACGCCTGCGCACATCGAGGCCAACGACACGTAGTTGAAAATAATGAAAACAACCAGCCACACTCCGAAACATAGCAGAATGACCGAAGGTGCGATGGCAATCACCGAGCCGACCAATGTCGCTACACCCTTACCGCCACGAAAATCGGCAAAAATCGGGAAGATATGACCCACGACTGCCGCTACCACTGCGAGCAACTTGAATATAGTCAGCATATTGTCGCCCACCGCAGGGCTATACTTCATCAGGCTCATCAGCGTAACTGCGGCAAAGCCCTTCAATATATCGAGTGCAAAGACCGGCATAGCAGCCTGTTTGCCCAAAACTCGCAGGGTGTTGGTTGCGCCAGCATTTTTGCTGCCATATTCACGCACATCAATACCATAATATCGCTTGCCAATCCACACTGCGCTGGGAATCGAGCCCAACAGATACGCTACGATCAGCAGAAAAATCACACTTAAAATGACCATATTTTTCAGGTTTCTATCGGTACATAGTCCGAGTATTTTAGGCAAAGTTACGAATAAAATCGATAAAAACATAATTTTTCGAAGAAAATGGCACAACGGCTTCCTACTTTTGGCGGAAAAGTCTATCTTTGTATTCAAATTTGGACAATAAATTTCATACGTTTCGATTATGGCAAATAACCTCACATTAGGACAATCGGTCCTCACTTTTGATTGGTGGAAATCGTGGTTTATGATCTTCCTCGGTTGTACGATCTTGGCCGCAGGTTTCGTCTATTTCATCAACCCATACAACATCGTCCCTGGTGGCGTCTATGGCACATCGGTGGTACTGCACCACCTCTTCCCCTCGATTCAGGTGGGTACGTTCGGTTATATGCTTGATATTCCGTTGATGATACTCTCGATCATCATCTTCGGCGGTGGCTTCGGCGCACGCACCGTGGTGGCAGCTCTGACTACCCCCGGTATTATGAATATTATGACCTATCTGAGCTATGACGACATCACCAAGCAGTCGCCCGCAACGCTACTTGATGGCAAAATCGACCTCTCGAACGACATTATGCTGGCCTCGATCTGTGGCGCAGTGCTGATCGGTGTGGGTGTGGGTCTTGTGGTGCGCAACCAGGCTACAACGGGAGGTTCGGACATCGTGGCGATGATTCTGCAAAAGTATTTCAAGCTCAAATTTTCGAGCGGTATTCTGCTGGTCGATTCGATGGTCGTACTATTTGGTATCGTAGTGTTGCAGGATTGGAAGTTGCCCCTCTACTCGCTGATCACAATCTTCATTTCGACACGACTGATCGACTATGTGATCGACGGTGCAAGCTACGACAAGTTGCTATTCATCAATACCGACGGCAAGCACACCGATGAGTTGCGCAGTCTGATTCTCAACGATATCAAGCGTGGTGGCACATACATCAAAGCAAGCGGTATGTACTCGGGTACCGAGAAGGAGATGATCTTCCTGGTGGTAAGCCGTACGCAGGTGGTGAACGTACAGAACCGAATCAAGCAGATCGATCCGCGTGCATTCCTAGTTGTGGTCGATGCTTACGACACTTACGGCGAAGGCTTCAAGCCCTTCCCCGAAGAGGATCCTACGAAATAAATCTTAACTCAATAGAATGGATATCAAATCACTGCGCCCACTGACGGGCGACGGAAAAAAACTCTATATCGAAACATACGGTTGCCAGATGAACTTTGGCGATAGCGAGATCGTAACATCAATCCTGCAAGACGAGGGTTGGCGCTACACCGAGCAGATCACCGAAGCTGACGCCATACTACTCAACACCTGCTCGATCCGCGACAATGCCGAACAACGCATTTGGGGTCGTCTGCGCGAGATCGACCGCTACCGCAAGGCTAAGCGATCGTTGGTTGTAGGTGTGATCGGTTGTATGGCTGAGCGCCTGAAAGAGCAACTCACCGAGGGCGAATATGCCGTTGATGTGGTTGCAGGTCCCGATTCGTACCGCGATCTGCCACGACTGCTGGCGGTTGCCGAGGCGGGTGGACACGGTGTCAACGTCGAACTGTCGAAGGAGGAGACTTATG
>JAZOMS010000236.1:0-1605 GCA_045654145.1 Alistipes sp.
CTGTTACGCTGGGCGCACATCAGCGCGATCAATCCCGTGCCCGTACCTATGTCGGCAATGCGTCGTGCCGTGTGGCACGCACACCACGCTCCGAGCAGCACGCCGTCCGTGCCAACCTTCATTGCACACGCCTCGTGGTTGATCTCAAATTGCTTGAATGTGAACCCTTTGCCAGCCATCGTGCTACTCCTTTAAGTATCCGTCAATACCTGCCCCGAATAGCGAAAAATCGAATCGCACGGGATCATTCGGATCGAATGTACGCAACGATTCGGTAATCTGTTCGACCGCCTTCCAATCGCTCTGTCGGCGTGTGAGTAGCCCCAGCGCACGCCCCATATTGCCCGAATGAACGTCCAACGGCAGATAGAGTGCCGACATCGGAATCGACTCCCAAAGTCCGAAATCGACCCCTCGATTATCTCGTCGTACCATCCAGCGCAGATACATATTCAGTCGCTTGCACGCCGCCCCTTTGTCGATCGACGAGAGGTGTTTGCAGCAGTGCGGGTCGTGGGGTGCGGCAAAGAAGGCGTGCCGAAATTCCGACAGCACCGCGCGCATATCGCCCGTGGCTGCATAGCGACGCTCGAAAAACCCACCTATGCCTCCCTCCTCAGCATACATTCGTCGCATCGCCACCACGAACGAACGGAAATCCGAGCCATTGAACGTGCGGTGAACGTATGTGCCGAGTTGGTCAAGCTCCGCCTCCGAGGCGTTCATCGTGAAATCGTAGGGTGCAGAGTCCATATAATCGACCATACGTCGTGCGCTCTTGACGATCGCCTTGCGGTTGCCCCACGCAATGGTGGCAGCCAGCAGACCGCTGATCTCGATATCCTCACGCCCTGTGAATTGGTGGGGTACGCTGATCGGGTCGTCAATGATAAACTCTGCGCGGTTATATTTGTCGTGCAGGCGTTCGAGTAGGTCGTGTAATTCTTCGTGGGTCATAGTGTTCACGGTTGGTCGCCAAACTATAATTGTGAATTGTGAATTGCGAATTGCGAATTGCCCACAATCTCTCCGTCGCGCATCGTGATCTTGCGGTCGGCCATCGATGCCAGCCCCTCGTCGTGGGTAACGATAACGATCGTCTGTCCAAGTTCGTCGCGCAGACGGAAGAAGAGTCGATGAATCTCGTCGCGGTTGACCGAGTCGAGGTTGCCCGAAGGTTCGTCAGCGAGCAATACGGCAGGTGAGTTGATCAACGCGCGGGCAATGGCGACACGCTGTTGCTCACCACCCGACATTGCTGTGGGCTTATGGTCGCGGCGATTGTCGAGCCCCATCATTTTGATCAGTTCCGTGGCACGTCGCTCTGTTTCGCGATGGTCGCGATGACCGATAAGAGCGGGGATACAGATGTGCTCGAAGGCGGTAAATTCGGGTAGCAGATGGTGGAACTGAAAGACGAAACCGATTTGTGAGTTGCGAAAATCCGACAGCTCCTTGTCGCGCATTGCGCTGACATCCACACCGTTGATCTGCACCGTACCACTATCCTGACGCGACAATGTGCCCATCACCTGCAATAGGGTAGTCTTGCCTGCACCGCTTGCACCGACAATCGACACCACCTCGCCTCGTGCCACGCTGAGC
>JAZOMS010000237.1:0-17809 GCA_045654145.1 Alistipes sp.
GATCTTCTTCACGGTCGACTTCGTAGCATCAGCAGCAGCACGCTTCTCGGCCTTCTCGGCAGCGATCTCGGCACGCTTAGCATCCTCATAGGTGCGAACGTGCGACAGCGTGATGCGCTTCGTAGCCTTCGAGAACTCGATCACCTTGAACGAGAGCTTCTCACCGGCCTTCGGGGTCGTACCATCCTCCTTCGTCAGCTGACGCGAGGGGCAGAAGCCCTCTACGTTCTCAGCCAGCGTAACAACGGCACCCTTCTCGGTCATCTCCGAGATCGTACCCTCAACTACGCTATCAACGGGGAACTGAGCCTCGATAGCTGCCCAGGGGTTCTCCTCGAGCTGCTTGTGACCCAGCGACAGACGGCGGTTCTCCTTGTCGATCTCGAGAACTACAACCTCGATATCGGCACCTACCTGCGTGAACTCACCCGGGTGCTTAACCTTCTTCGTCCACGAGAGATCCGAGATGTGGATCAGACCGTCGATACCCTCCTCGATCTCAACGAATACGCCGAAGTTCGTGAAGTTGCGTACCTTGGCCGTGCACTTTGCGCCAACGGGGTAGCGCGTCTCGATCGAAGCCCAAGGATCGTCCGAAAGCTGCTTGATACCCAGCGACATCTTGCGCTCGGCACGATCGAGGGTCAGCACTACAGCCTCAACCTCGTCACCAACCTTCATGAACTCCTGAGCCGAACGCAGGTGCTGGCTCCACGACATCTCCGATACGTGGATCAGACCCTCAACACCGGCAGCGATCTCAACGAAAGCACCGTAGTCGGCCATAACGACAACCTTACCCTTCACCTTGTCACCAACAGCGAGGTTCTGGTCGAGAGCCTCCCAGGGGTGAGCCGTGAGCTGCTTCAGACCCAAAGCGATGCGCTTCTTCTGATCGTCGAAGTCGAGGATTACTACGTTGAGCTTCTGATCGAGTGCTACGATCTCCTCGGGGTGATTTACGCGACCCCACGACAGATCGGTGATGTGGATCAGACCGTCAACACCGCCCAAGTCGATGAATACGCCATACGAAGTGATGTTCTTAACAACACCCTCCAAGATCTGGCCCTTCTCCAACTTCGACATAATCTCCTTCTTCTGAGCCTCCAACTCTGCCTCAACCAGGGCCTTGTGCGATACAACTACGTTGCGGAACTCCTGGTTGATCTTAACAACCTTGAACTCCATAGTCTTGTCAACGTAGAAGTCGTAATCACGGATGGGCTTAACGTCGATCTGCGAACCGGGCAAGAATGCCTCGATACCGAATACATCGACGATCATACCGCCCTTAGTGCGGCACTTGATATAACCCTTGATGATCTCGTCGTTCTCCAAAGCGAGGTTAACGCGATCCCACGATTTGAGCTGGCGAGCCTTCTTGTGCGAAAGCTGCAACTGGCCCTTCTTGTCCTCAGCGTTCTCAACATAAACCTCAACCTTCTCACCTACGGTCAGCTCGGGGTTGTAGCGGAACTCGCCTACGGGGATGATACCTTCGCTCTTGTAGCCGATGTTAACGACAACTTCACGCTTGTTGATGTCTACTACGGTACCCTCGACTACCTCGCCTACCTGTACCTTCGACAGAGTCTGGTCATACGCACCTGCGATCTCGTCCTTCGAACGATCGTAGAGATCCAACTCGTTCTCGAATGCGTTCCAATCGAAATTCTCGTTTGCGACTACCATTTTGTTTTCTACCATAAAAATTTTTGTGATACAATCACTCGTTAAAAAGTTTGACAATAAATTGATTTAACTCTTTGGCGGACAGACGCTTGCACTTACGTACGCGCGTACGCCACCGAAAAAGCGCACAAATATACGGACTATTTTTCGGATTTACAACCATTTACGTGATTTTAATGCAAAATTCAAGATTGGTTACTTTGCTTTCACACGTTACACTCTGTGGCGTGGGGCGATGCTTGTAGGAACAATGACATACGCAGACGGCAGTAAATACACCGCCCCAGCCACAGAACTTGGATAGATCAAAAGCCAAAGAAAAAGCCACACTCTGCGGAGTGTGGCTTTAATCTTGAATGTTGAATTTTCCCTACTCCTCAACAATCGAGATTCGCTCCTCGTTGGTGTAGCCGAGAGGCGAGTGGTGACGCAAATCGTCGAGCAGAACCTCGGTAACGAGAATACCAGTCGCAGTGTGAGCACCGCTCTTGTCGAAGTTGTAGTTCTTATACATATAATCGCCCATCGCAACTTTGTAGGTCTGACCCTCGCGGAGTGTCGAGAACTTCACATCGATCGCCTCACCCTCAGCGTCGGTTACGATCGTATAGCTCGTACCGTAGGGGTTGATATCGGGGCGGTGCGACTCCTTAGGATTGACCGAGTCGTTGAACTTATTGATGATCATTCCGCGAATCTGCTCAGTAGTCATCTGTGCAGTGTAGATCGTGCTGCTGAACGGTTCCAAAGTGAAGATGTCGCCAATGCTGATGCCATCCTTGCGCATCGAATCTACACGCACACCTCCAAAGTGATAAAGACCTATGTCCGACTTCGAACGCTTGGTGATTGCCTCTGCCATAAAGTTCGCCAAGCCAACCTTCGACAACTGAATCTTCGACGAGCCGATAGGTGCGCTCAGGTAGGGATCCTTATAATAGACCTCAACAGCCGCCTTCATCTCCTCGTCCTCGGCATAGTCAGCCAGCGCAACAAGGCGATTTTCGAGGCGAGTGAGTCGGTCGCCACGCATATCGACAACGGTAACACCCAAATTTTTCAAGCTCTTGCCCGTTTGGGTAATGAGCGTGCCGTTATACTCCTGACCCTCAGACAGTACTGCGTGGGTATGACCACCTATAATCACATCATAATCGGTGGCATCAACCGTCAGCACGCGATCCATATCATCACCCAGATGCGAAAGCAGAACAAGCACATCGCACTCATCTTTGAGCGACTGCAACTCGACAGCCTTCTCGAAAGGCGAGGGGAAGGTCAGCCCCTCGAAATTGCTCTTCTGACCATCAGGATAACCATCAGCAAAGTTGGTTACAAGACCTACGAAACCGAACTTGATACCGCCACGCTCGATGATCTTCGTTGCGGGAACAGTCAGCTCCGAGCCGCACGACTCCATATTGGCACAGACGACCTCAAACTCGGCCTGCGAGATGCGCTCAGCGAGCAACTCCTGACCATAATCGAACTCGTGGTTGCCAAGCGTCGCCACATCGTAGCCCACGCGATTCATCACCTCGATGACAGGCAGACAGCGCTGCTCAGCCTTATCGACGTAGGCGTTACCTGTCCAGCGGTCGCCCGCATCAACCAGCACCACCTCAGCCGTATCGCGACACTCAGCAATAGCCGTAGCCAGACGCGGAAACTGCTGAATCGCTCCGTGGATATCGTTGGTCGAGAGGATCACAACACGGCGTGTCGGCTGGGGTGAGCACGACGCCACAAAAAGTAAAAGTGCAAATGCAACAAATGTTAAAAATGATCGTTTCATAACTAAATCTTCAATTTCGAGTAGAAAAAAGTCTGTTTTTGCTCGTCAAAGTTACATTTTTTTTCGTGAAATATTAGCATAAGTGGAATTTATTTTGCAAATTTGTAGCAAGCAAAACATTATAAACTATGACACCTGTGGTCAAAATTATCTGCGAAAATAACGGTTCGGAGCTGTCGGTTAATATGGGTACAGCTCTGAGCGAAGTGGTCGATATGCTTGCGCTGAACAACCCCCAGCCATTCTTGGCGGCGTATGTCAACAACCGCATCAAAGAGCTCAACTATAAGATATTTAAGCCAATCTCGATACGCTTTATCGATATTACGCACTTCGAGGGCACGCGCGTCTATCAGCGCACGCTCTTCTTCATTATGCACAAGGCGGTACACGACCTCTACCCCGACGCTACGTTCTCGATCCGACACTCGGTGTCGAAGGGATTCTACTGCGAAATCGACGATCACGACGAGCTCTCGGACGAGCAGATCGCAAAGATCAAGCAGCGAATGGACGAGATCATCGCTGCCAACATCCCAATCGTGCGCGAACGTCTGCTTGCCTCGGAGGTTGAGCAGATCTACTCAAAACTCGGATTCGACGACAAGATCACCTTACTGCGCACACGCCCACGACTCTATGCCGACGTCTATCGTATGGCCGATATGGCGGGCTATTTCTACGGTGCATTAGCACCCTCAACGGGTTATATCCACCTGTTCGACATACGCCGCTACTACAACGGTCTGCATCTGGCCGTGCCTCAGCGCACCAACCCCTCGCAACTCGAAAACATCGTTCCGCAAGACAAGATGTTCGACATCTTCAAGGAGTACAAAGAGTGGGTCGAGGTGATGGGTGTGCAGAATATCGGATCGCTCAACTCGAAGGTCCTGGCAGGCGAGAGTAGCGACCTGATCAAGGTGGCTGAGGCCTTCCACGAGAAGAAACTCGGTGCGATTGCCGACTCGATCTACGACGCAAACATCTCGCGTGGCGCTCGCATCGTGCTGATCTCGGGGCCCTCGTCGAGTGGCAAAACAACATTTGCACAACGACTTGGCATCCAGCTACGTATACTCGGACTGCGTCCCGTTACGATCTCATTGGACGACTACTTTGTCAATCGTGAGGATACACCCCGCGACGAGAAGGGCGACTACGATTTCGAAGCTTTGGAGGCCATCGACATAGCGCTGTTCAATGAACAGCTCAACCAACTGCTCAATGGCGAGAGCGTGCAGGTGCCCAAGTTCAATTTTATCACGGGTCTGCGTGAGTGGTACGAGAAACCGTTGCAGCTCGACGAGCGCTCGATACTCGTTATCGAGGGTATCCACGGACTCAACCCACAGCTGACGGCAGGCGTTGCCGATCACCTGAAATTCAAGGTCTATATCTCGGCTCTGACATCAATCTCGATGGATAATCTCTCGCGTATTGCCACAACCGACAACCGACTGATTAGACGCATCACACGCGACTACTACTCGCGTGGCGCAAATGCCGAATCGACCATTCGTCGCTGGCCGAGCGTGCGCCGCGGCGAGGATAAACACATATTCCCCTATCAGGAGAATGCCGACGTGATGTTCAATAGCTCTCTCTTCTACGAGGTTGCCGTACTGCGCCAATTTGTCGAACCCAAGTTACGCGAGGTGCCCAACACCGTACCCGAATATGCTGAGGCCAAGCGACTGCTCAAATTCCTCGACAACTTCCTGCCGATCGACCCTGCGGAGATACCCCCGACGTCGATCCTGCGTGAGTTTATTGGTGGCAGCAGCTTCAAATATTAACGAATAGAACTAACCGAAAATATTACAACCTAAAACAATCCTAAATTAAAGCTATGACCGTTGATAGAAAATTACGCCGTAAGGTATTGCTCACCAGCTTCTTAAATACTTTTGCCAAGCACGGCTTAGACAAGACCTCGATGCGTTACCTGATCGTCGAGTCGGGCATCAGTTCGTCGTTCATCTATGAGATGTTCGAAGGTCGCGACCAGATGGTCATCGAAACCATTCGTTTCTACTATCAGTCGCTGATCGATGCCAGCGAAGATATGCGCAAGGACGAAAATCTGACACTTATCGACTTCTTGAACAATATCGAACGATTGGCTGTCGAGAATCTGATGTATGACCGCTTTGTGATGCAGTCGATACTCCACCCGGGTTATCGCCCCAGAGTCTTCGATCTGGTAGAGAAATTGGACGAGGATCAGGCTATTCTCACCGTCGAGTTGGCGGAGAAAGAGGGTATCAAACCCGAGTATGCCAAGATCACGATGGACTACCTGCACTCGGTACTCAACGCATACGCCATTATGATGGACGAGGAGTTGTTCCACACCCAAATGGAGCGCCTGCGCAAATTCTGGCACCGCCTGCAACAGGGCGAAGAGCCTAAACCGACCTGGCAAATATAGTAAAATCGCGCGTCGCGCGTAAGATTTTCGACAAAGTACGATACTAACCGAAAAAAATTAGGTAATTTTGTATCGTACTTTGTTACGTTTTGAAGAGTAAACTTAATAAATATTTCAACATCTATGTCATTCGATAGATTCGCATCGCGCCACATCGGCCCCGATGCAGCACAACTCAAAGAGATGCTCGACGTGATCGGCGTCGAGAGTCGCGAAGAGCTGATCTCGCAAGTGATCCCACAGTCGATCCGTCTGCGCAAGCCGCTCGATCTGCCCAAAGAGGGTCTGAGCGAGTTCCAATTTGCTCAATTGATCCGTTCGCTCGCGGAGCGTAACCGCCCCCTGCGTTCGTTCATCGGTATGGGCTACTACCCTTCGGCCGTGCCCGCCGTAATCTCGCGTAACGTATTCGAGAACCCCGCGTGGTACACCTCATACACCCCCTATCAGGCCGAGATCTCGCAGGGTCGTTTGGAGGCACTGCTCAACTATCAGACCGCAATCATCTCGCTTACGGGTATGCAGATCGGTAACTGCTCGCTGCTGGACGAGGCTACGGCTACGGCTGAGGCGATGTTGATGATGTTCGCTCTGCGTTCGCGCGAGGCCGTGAAGCAGGGTCGCAACGCGCTGTTCGTTGATGAGAAACTCTTTCCGCAGACAATGGACGTGCTGCTCACACGTAGCGAGCCGTTCGGCATTGAGATCATCTGCGACAACTTTGCCGAGTATGAGTTCACGGGTCGTGAGTTTGGTGCTATCGTTCAGTATCCCGCAGCCGACGGCGAGGTGCGCAACTACGAAGGCTTCGCCGCAAAGGCTCACGAGGCTGGCGCGCTGATTACGGCAGTGAGCGACCTGATGGCTCTGGTACTGATGAAGGCTCCCGCTGAGTGGGGCGCAGATATTGCAGTGGGTGGCACGCAGCGTATGGGTACTCCGATGGGATTCGGTGGTCCGAGCGCAGGTTATATGGCTACACGTGAGGAGTTCAAGCGCAATATGCCGGGGCGAATCATCGGCGTCAGCGTCGATCGTCTGGGCAACAAGGCTCTGCGTATGGCTCTCCAAATGCGCGAACAGCATATCAAGCGTGAACGCGCTACGTCGAATATCTGTACCGCATCGGCACTGATGGCGTCGATGGTTGGTTTCTATGCCGTTTACCACGGTGCCGAGGGTCTGCGTCGCATTGCCGAGCATATCCACTCGGCAGCAGCTACTGTTGCTGAGGCTGTGGAGACATTGGGTTGCACGCTGTTGCACCGCTCATTCTTTGACACGATCGAAGTTACAGACGTGGATGCTGCCGTTGTGCAGTCGTTGGCTTTGGAGCGTGGCATCAACTTCTTCTATCCCGCATCGGGTAGCGTACGTATGAGTTTCGACGAGGTTACAACCGACGAGGAGATCGCAACCGTAGTCGAGATCTTCGCTCTGGCTAAGGGTCGCAAGGCTCCGAAGACCGTCAAGACGGCAACCAAAGCATACTACCCAGCTGAGTTGGCACGCCAGAGCGCTATCCTGACCGAAGAGGTATTCAATAAGTATCGCAACGAGAGCGACCTGATGCGCTACATCAAGCGTTTGGAGCACCGCGACATCTCGTTAGCAGACAGTATGATCTCGCTCGGTTCGTGTACAATGAAACTGAACGCTGCGGCAATTATGCAGCCGCTCAGTCTGTCGGGCTTTGCCGATGTACACCCCTTCACTCCCGCTGATCAGGTCGAGGGCTACAAGATGTTGATCGAGGATTTAGAGCAAGATCTGGCAACAATCACGGGCTTTGCCGCTTGCTCATTGCAGCCCAACTCGGGTGCTGCGGGTGAGTATGCAGGTCTGATGGTGATCCGCGCATACCACCAGAGCCGCGGTCAGGGCTACCGTAACATCGTGCTGATCCCCGCATCGGCGCACGGTACCAACCCTGCATCGGCTGCTATGGCAGGTATGAAGATCGTAACCGTAGCGTGCGACGCAAACGGCAATATCGATGTCGAGGACTTGAAGGCTAAGGCCGAGCAGTACAGCAGCGAGCTGTGCGGTCTGATGGTTACCTACCCCTCGACCCACGGTGTGTTCGAGAGCCGTATCCGCGAGATCGTTGATGCAGTACACGACGCTGGCGGTCAGGTATATATGGACGGTGCAAATATGAATGCTCAGGTAGGTCTGACCAACCCGGGTTATATCGGTGCTGACGTCTGCCACTTGAATCTCCACAAGACCTTCGCTATGCCTCACGGCGGTGGTGGTCCGGGTGTTGGCCCGATCTGCGTGGCTGCTCACTTGGCTAAGTTCCTCCCCTCGCACTCGTTGGTTGAGACGGGCGGTGAAGAGGGCATTACGGCAGTTTCGTCGTCGCCCTGGGGTAGCGCAATGCTGCTGCCCATCACCTACGGCTACATCAAGATGCTCGGTGAGAGCGGTCTGCGTGAAGCTACCGAGATGGCAATCGTCAATGCAAACTATATGTCGGCTGCTCTGTCGAAGGAGTTCCGCACCTACTATACGGGCGAGAATGGTCGTGTGGGCCACGAGATGATCCTCGATCTGCACGAGTTCAAGAAGCTCTATGGCGTCGATACGGGCGATATGGCGCGCCGTTTGATGGACTACGGTTTCCACGCTCCTACCCTCTCGTTCCCCGTGCACGATACGTTTATGATCGAGCCCACGGAGAGTGAGCCTAAGGCTGAGATGGATCGCTTTATCGAGGCTATGATCTCGATCAAACGTGAGTGCGAGGCTGTGGCTGAGAGTGGCAACACCACCGACAACCCCATCGTCAATGCGCCCCACACGGCCGTTGAGCTGGCAGGCGAATGGTCGCACCCCTATACTCGTGAGCAGGCAGTATTCCCGCTCGAATGGGTTAAGCAGAGTAAGTTCTTCCCCTACGTATCGAAAATCGACAACGGCTATGGCGACCGCAATCTGGTTTGCACCTGCAAAGAGTTGTAGATTTTCGATTCGCATTTTTGGATCGAATAGCAGAACTGAGATTACAAACACTTAATAAACAACAATTTTACACAATGAAAGTATCACAGAACAAATTTGTATCGGTAGATTACAAACTGACGGTCGATGGTCAGATCGCTGACCAGTCGCACCCCGAACATCCCCTCGAATTCATCTTCGGCACGGGTATGCTGCTCCCCAAATTCGAGGAAGTAATCCTCGACAAAGAGGTGGGCGATGAGGTAGCATTCACTCTCGAACCCAAAGATGGTTATGGCGAGGTGATCGCTGAGGCTATCGTTGATCTGCCTAAGAATATATTTATGATCGACGGCAAGGTGGCTGAGGAGATGTTGTTCGTTGGCAATCAGGTGCCTATGAGCGACAACCAGGGCAACCGTATGCTCGGCACCATCCGCGAGGTAGGTGAGGAGACCGTCAAGATGGACTTCAACCACCCGATGGCTGGCAAGGTGCTCAACTTCGAGGTGAAGGTTTTAGGCGTACGCGATGTACAGCCTGAGGATCTGGCTCCGAAAGGCGGTTGCGGCTGTGGCTGCGAGCACGACAACTGCGACGACGACTGCGGTTGCAACGATGGCTGCTGCCACTAATCGATTGATTCGATAAACAAAAATCCCGACCCCTCAAAAGGGAGTCGGGATTTTTATATACCATTTACTATTTCGATCGGAGCTAATTCGCACGCTCCTTCTCCTGATTACGCTTGAAACGGCGGAAAATTCGCTCGGCTGTACGGCTACGCTCAACATTCATATTCAGTCGTCGAACCAACACCGACTTGAATTTCTCGGGTTCGATTTCGCGCTGGATCACACCACCCTGCGCGATCGATAGGCCACCCGTCTCCTCCGAAACAACCAAAATAATAGCGTCAGAAACCTCGCTCATACCCAACGCTGCGCGGTGGCGTGTGCCATACGACTTGGGCACCTGCGACTGCGTCGATGGAAGGATACAACGCGCCGCAACCACACGATTGCGATTGATGATGATCGCACCATCGTGCAGTGGTGAATTCTTGAAGAAGAGATTCTCCAACAGCGATGACGACACCTTGGCATCGACCGCAATGCCACCCTCGGCCATCAAGGTCAAATCGGAGGTCTGCTGCAACACAATCAGTGCTCCCGTTTTGGTTTCGGACATATCAAGACAGGCCTTGACCAACGAATCGATATCAAGATCGCTTTCGCTACTATCGCCACCAAACAGACGCGACAGACGCTGATTCTGTTGCAAACCGAGCATCTGCAAAAAACGACGAATCTCGGGTTGGAAAATCACGACCACTGCAATGATACCCACTCCGATAAACTGTCCTAAAATGCCCGATAGCAGTTCCATATTGAACGCACGCACCACTACATACATCAGATAGAGCATCACAACGCCCAAAATGATACTGAACGCGCTTGTACCACGCGTAACACGATAGAGGTAGTAGAGCATCAGCGCCACCAGAAAGATGTCGATTATATCGACTATGCCTATATGAATGAATCCCATTGTTTGACTCGATTATTCCCCACAAAGCTACACAAAAAAAAGAAGACCCGCAACCATTCGCGAGTCTTCTTTTATCTAATTGGACCTTTCGGTCGATTAATTCTTCTTGTTTGCCTTCTTAGTCATCATCTCGTAAGCAACGGGAGTTGCAACGAATACCGACGAGTAGGTACCTACGATAATACCGAACATCAGTGCGAAGACGAAACCACGGATGGTCTCACCACCGAACAGGAAGATCGCCAACAAGGTTACGAAAGTCGTACCCGAGGTGTTCAACGTACGCGACAGAGTCGAGTTGATAGCCTTGTTGATGTTCTCACCGATCGTGCGCTTCGGATAGAGTGCCTGGTACTCACGGATACGGTCGAAGATAACCACGGTGTCATTGATCGAGTAACCGATGATGGTCAGGATTGCTGCGATGAACGACTGGTTGATCTCCAATGCGAAGGGCAGCAGACCGTACAACAACGAGAACAGACCCATTACGAGCAGTGCGTTGTGAGTCAGCGAAACTACGGCACCCATACCCCACTGCCACTTCTTGAATCGAACGATGATGTACAATGCGATTGCAATCAACGAGAAGAATACTGCCAAGAATGCCGAACGGGTCATATCACGTGCGATCGAAGGACCGATCTTGTCAGCCGAGATGATACCGTTCTGGTCGCTATCGGTGCTGGTGAAACCGTCGAGAGTGATATCGTAGGTGTACAGACCCTTCAAGTTGTCATAGAGCAACTGGTCGACCTCTGCGGTAGCCTCCTCCGAAGTATCATCGTACTTGTACTGAGTTACGATACGCATCTGGTTCTCATCACCATACTGCTTAACCTCCAAGCTGACGCTGCTTGCATCACCAGGGAAGGCGTTCTCCAACGCACCACGAACATCGTCAGCCGATACATTCTGATCGAAACGAACTACGTAGGCACGACCACCGGTGAACTCAACGCCCATATTGAAACCACGCAGAGCGAACGATGCGATCGACAGCACGAGCAGAGTACCCGAAACGATGTATGCCATCTTGCGCTTGCCAATGAAATCGAACTTCGCATTAGCCAGCAGGTTCTCCGACCACTTAGCCGAGAACTTCACATTCTTACCCTTGCTTACGCGTGCATCGATAAGCAGACGCGAAATGAAGATCGCAGAGAAGACCGAAGTGATGATACCGATGATCAGCGTAGTAGCAAAGCCCTGAACAGGACCGTTACCGAAGATGAACAGAACGATACCGGTGATCATCGTAGTCAGCTGACCGTCGATAATTGCTGAGTAAGCATTGCTGTAACCATCCTTAACTGCTGCGCCAAGACCCTTACCTGCACGCAACTCCTCCTTGATACGCTCGTAGATAATTACGTTAGCATCCACTGCCATACCCATCGTCAGTACGATACCTGCGATACCGGGCAGAGTCAGAACCGCACCGAACGATACAAGCACACCCATCAGCAAGAAGAGGTTGGTAACCAATGCAACGCACGAGATCCAACCACCGGTGCTATAATACAGACCCATATAGAGCAGTACCAGAACGAATGCGATGATAAACGAGAAGATACCTGCGTTGATCGACTCCTGACCCAGCGAGGGACCTACAACGGTATCCTGAATGATGCGCGACGGAGCGCGAACCTTACCCGACTTCAATACGTTAGCCAAGTCCTTTGCCTCGTTGATGGTGAAGTTACCGGTGATACGCGACTGACCGCCATCAATTGCCGACAGAACGTTGGGCGCCGAGTAGATGTAACCGTCCAAAGCGATTGCGATTGCGCGACCAATGTTCTGACCGGTCAACTGCGACCACTTCTGCATACCCTCCGAGTTCATCGTCATCGAAACCTCAGCATCAGCACCCTGACGAGCGTAGTCAGCCGTAGCATCAACAACTACGCTACCATCGAGCGGAGCCTTGCCATCGAACGTATTAACCTTAACAGCGAACAGCTCGAACTTGCCATCAAAAGGATCAGCTACACCCTGAGCAGCAGCACGCTTGTTCTCGTAGGGTTTAACGCTCCACATAAAGCGTACGTCGCGGGGGAAGAGAGCCTTGATCTGAGGCATTGCCAGATACTTATTTACAATGGTAGTATCGGTCGAAGTAGCATAACCAATTACGGGGTTGTTCGAATCAGCATAAACTGCGCCAGGGAACAGACGTATGAACAAGGGGTTCAACTTCTCCTGCTCCTCGATGCTCATACCCTCAGCGGCAACTACCTCCTCCGAAGCCTGCTCAGCAACCTCAGCTACCAGAGCATTCTGCTCCGATGCCTCCTCAGCTACCTCTGCAACCTCAGCCTCAACAGCCTCCTCAACGGGAGCAGCCTCAGTAGCCTTGATGTTGCGCAACAGAGCATCAGCCTGCTCCAATGCACCCATCAACTCGTTGGTGCTGTAGGTCTCCCAGAACTCCAACGATGCCGAGCCCTGCAACAGCTTACGAACACGCTCAGGCTCCTTAACACCCGGCAACTCAACTAAAATGCGGTTCGAGTTGGGCAGACGCTGGATATTGGGCGAGGTTACACCGAAACGGTCGATACGCGAACGCAAGATGTCGTACGATGCTGCGATAGCGTCATCGCTCTCAGCGCGCAGTACCTTCAAAACCTCCTCATCGGTCGAGTTTGCGTTGATCTCCTTCATCGAAGGGGTGTTGAAGATCAGTGCCAAAGGCTGGCCACCCGATACCTGAGCGTAGTTCTTAGCGAATGTAGCGATGTAGTCGCCACCATCGCGAGTCTGCTCCGAGGTAAGGCTCAGTGCTTCGAGGAACTTAGGATCCTGCGAGTCGTCCGAAAGCGATTTCAGAACGTCGCCCTGCTGTACTTCGAGCATTACGTTCATACCGCCCTTCAAGTCCAGACCGAGGTTGATCTCCTTCTCCTGACAATCTTTGTAGGTGTAATCTACGATACCCAAGCTGTAAACGGGCAGATTCTTGACCGAATCAAGATACTGCTGCTCCATCTTATCTTGCAGCTCAACGGGATAGGTAGCAGCATACTCTGCTGCTTTCTTCTCAACTCTGCGTGTCGCGAACGAGAACGAGAGCTGATAGACACAGGCAATCGCTAAAAGGCCTGCCAAAAGTTTAATTATGCCTCTGTTTTGCATTGTTTAGAAAATTATTTATTTGTTTTTATTGTTTCGTGTTGACATAACTCGCCAATAGGACGCAAAAATACTAATTTTTCTCTAATTACAACACGATTTGACGTAAAATTATCATCTTTACCTCGTTGAATTGTGCTTTTGGACTCTCAAACAAGAGTCGAAATTGGTATTTGCAGGTGATTTTGAATTAAACACAAAAAATCCCGACCTCGTTGCCGAGATCGGGATCGATTATTGATTGCGTGATCGAGGATTACTTCACCTCCTCAAACTCAACATCCTCGGGCTGCTGCGCACCACCCTGAGCACCACCATTCGGCTGTGCGCCCTGAGCGTTCTGTGCCTGCTGCTGAGCCTGCTGGCTTGCGTAGATATCCTGCGATGCAGCCTGCCAAGCGTTGTTCAACTCGGTCATAGCGGCGTCGATAGCTGCCAGATCAGCTGCTTTGTGAGCCTCCTTGAGCTTGCCCAGAGCACCCTCGATTGCTGCCTTCTTGTCAGCGGGAATCTTGACGCCATACTCCTTCAACTGCTTCTCGGTGGTAAAGATGTGCGAATCAGCAGCATTGATTTTCTCGATACGCTCCTTCTCCTCTTTATCCTTAGCCTCGTTAGCCTTAGCCTCGTCGCGCATACGCTGGATCTCCTGCTCGGTCAGACCCGACGATGCCTCGTTACGGATCTTCTGCTCCTTGCCCGGACCCTTATCCTTAGCCGATACGTTCAAGATACCGTTTGCGTCGATGTCGAAGGTAACCTCGATCTGCGGAACACCACGAGGTGCTGCGGGGATACCGTCGAGGTGGAAACGACCGATTGACTTATTATCGCGTGCCATAGGACGCTCGCCCTGGCATACGTTGTTCTCAACCGAAGGCTGGTTGTCCGATGCCGTCGAGAATACCTCGCTCTTGCGGGTCGGGATCGTGGTGTTAGCCTCGATCAGCTTGGTGAATACGCCACCCAGAGTCTCGATACCGAGCGACAGCGGAGTTACGTCCAACAGCAGCACGTCCTTAACCTCACCGGTCAGCACACCACCCTGAATCGACGCACCGATAGCAACAACCTCATCGGGATTTACGCTCTTGTTGGGGGTCTTGCCGAAGAACTCCTCTACAACCTTCTGGATTGCGGGGATACGGGTCGAACCACCCACCAGAATCACCTCGTCGATCTGCGAAGCCTGCAAACCTGCGTCGCGCAAAGCGATCTTACAAGGCTCGATGGTCTTACGCACCAAGTGGTCGCACAACTGCTCGAACTTAGCGCGAGTCAAGGTCATCACCAAGTGCTGGGGAATACCATTCACGGGCATAATGTAGGGCAGGTTGATCTCGGTCGAAGTGGTTGACGAGAGCTCGATCTTAGCCTTCTCAGCAGCCTCCTTCAAGCGCTGCAACGCCATAGCGTCCTGACGCAGATCGATGCCGTGCTCCATCTTGAACGACTCGGCCATAAAATCGATCAACACGTGGTCGAAATCATCACCACCGAGGTGGGTATCACCGTTGGTCGACTTAACCTCAAACACACCATCACCCAATTCGAGGATCGAGATATCGAACGTACCACCACCAAGGTCGTAAACGGCGATCTTCATATCCTTATTCTTCTTGTCCATAACGTAAGCGAAAGCAGCTGCGGTGGGCTCATTGATGATACGACGAACCTTCAAACCTTCGATCTCGCCTGCCTCCTTGGTAGCCTGACGCTGCGAGTCCGAGAAGTAAGCGGGAACGGTGATCACTGCCTCCGAAACCTCAGTACCCAGATAGTCCTCAGCGGTCTTCTTCATCTTCTGCAAGATGATAGCCGAGATCTCCTGAGCGGTGTACTGGCGACCGTCAATGTCAACACGGGGGGTGTTGTTGTCGCCGCGAGCTACGGTGTAGGGAACACGAGCGATGTCGCTCGCAACCTGATCGTAGGTCTCACCCATAAAACGCTTGATCGAGAAGATCGTGCGCTTGGGGTTGGTGATAGCCTGACGCTTTGCGGGATCGCCCACCTTGCGCTCGTTAGCGTCGGTGAACGCCACGATCGAAGGGGTTGTGCGATGACCCTCGCTGTTGGGGATTACGACGGGCTCGTTGCCCTCCATAACTGCTACACACGAGTTGGTAGTACCTAAGTCGATACCGATAATCTTTGCCATAATTTTGTCTATTTTTTAATTGTTATACTTATTTTCTGCAAATTTTATGTGTCGCACCCTGCGCGACGTTCTCTTTTGGAACAAACCTTATACCAAACTTGCGATTGACCATTTTTGGCATAAAAGTGGCTCGCAAAGGCTACGAAAGGTCTGCCAACTGTCAGTTTTGCTGACACGAGGTCTGCCACATTGTCATTTATTGCCCGTTTGTCAGCCGTACCACCTATTTATATTATTATGCAGGCAAAAAATAAAAAAGGTTATCAAATGTGCTTTTTAGTGAAAAAAATTTTGTTGTTCAAAAAAACTTTCTTACCTTAGTACCACTGAAAATATCAATTTAAAAGAAATACGACTATGATTATCACTTTTAACGAACTCAGAAGAATCAAGGACAAGTTGCCCAGCGGCAGCTCGCAGCGTATCGCAGACGAACTCGGTATCGACGTTGACACTGTACGTAACTACTTTGGTGGCAACCACTTCGAGTCGGGTCAGGTAGTAGGTGCTCACTATGAGAAGGGCCCCGATGGCGGTGTTGTTACTTTGGACGATACCACTATCCTCGACGCTGCGATGCGCATCTTGAACGAGTTGAAATAATCTCGATCCTTAATTCTCAAAATTCGGGCGAGCTGAGCTATCATACAACTCACAAGAACCCAACTAAGCCGATCCTCGTATGAGGGTCGGCATTTTTTTTATTATTCACTCTCTATTGTTTTGGTTTGGCAGAACTATGTCAATAGATGAGCCTCGATGAGAGCTACCTCAGTAGTTGCGCATCGAAAAACAAATAAAAGAGAGTCGCTCCTCACCAGAGCGACTCTCTCATTGCGAATTACAAAAAGGCTATTGCCGTGTGTACACTACATCTGCTCCTCGATATTCCAAACGAAGGCGCGCGAGCCTTGCATCTTGGTCTCAGCGTCCATTGCGCGGAATTCGTCCATCAACGGCTTAACCTTCTCGTCCTCGACAATTGTCAGAATCGACGAGTTCATTGCAGGCCAAGCGTGCGAGGCGTAGTGAGGCTCACCATCGACCGAGCCACGACCGTGGGTCAACTCCCACTTGGTAAAGCCGCGTGCGCCATTACGATCCAAGATCGCCATTACACGCTCGGTCAAAGCCTGATTATATGAAATAAATACTGCTTTCATCGTTTTGTAGATCAATTTTGTTAGTTAATCTTATTGGCAACAGCTTGCTTGCGCTTGCTCATACCATCGTGCTGGATCTCATCGGCATCACCAGCCTTGCTACCACGGAAGATCACATACAGTGCGGGCAGAACGAGCAGTGTCAGAATAGTCGAACAGGTCAGACCACCGATAACCGACACACCCATCGGCTGCCAGATCTCCGAACCCTCACCCAGGCCCATCGCCATCGGCACCATACCGAATACGGTTGTAAGCGAGGTCATCAACACGGGGCGCAGACGGCTCTTACCTGCCGCAACAGCTGCCTTAGCTACACTCATACCGCGCTCAACAAGCAGGTTGGTGTAATCGACCATCACGATACCGTTCTTCACTACGATACCCACCAGCATAATTGCACCGATCAGTGCGATCAGGCTCAGCGACGTACCGCTAATCCACAGTGCGAAGAAGACACCGGTGGATGCAAACGGAATCGAGGTCATAATCATCAGAGGCAAAGCCATCGACTCGAACTGCGTAGCCAACACGATGTAAACTAGCACCACGATCAGCAACAACAGCACGAACAGATCGCCGAAGGTCTCCTGCTGATCCTCCAACGTACCGCCCAATTCGAGGTCAATACCATCGGGAGTCTCATACTCGTTGAGCAATTTCTGCACATCGCCCACTACATCACCCAGAGCGACACCCGGAGCCAACGTAGCCGTTACCTTAACCAGACGCTGACGGTTCTCGCGCTGGATATCGGGAGCAGCAAACTCCTCAACAACCTTTGCAACCTCTTTCAACTTGATCGTGCGACCCGTAGCCGACATCAGGTTGATGTTCTCAACATCCTCCAACGAAACACGATGCTCCTCGGCATAACGCACCACGATATCGTACTCGTCGCCATCCTCGCGGTACTTCGAAGCTGT
>JAZOMS010000238.1:0-9650 GCA_045654145.1 Alistipes sp.
GAACAGATAGGTACCCATCGAAGTCAGGTAGGCACCCCATACCGCAAATTGCAGGAAATTCATTACAATAAGACGCAGTTTAGTATTCATAAGCAATTGTATTTTAATAGTTTATATTATTTTTAACATTCTTGTAGCTCAAAAAAGTTGAACAAATATAATATTTTTTCGTCGAAAAACTTGCACAGAAGAAAATCTTGGCTTATTTTTGCACCGCAAAACAGGAATTGAGCTATGGTGTAATGGTAACACAACAGATTCTGGTCCTGTTATTCCAGGTTCGAATCCTGGTAGCTCAACTGAAAGACCGCACTACGCAGTGCGGTCTTTTTTTGTCGTTCCCACTCTCCTACCTCCCGACAAACGAGATGTGTCGCACACGTCGCTCGTGGCGATCGATCACCTCTCGCTCAACGATACCCGTCAGCACATCGGCTGCATCGTGCCAGCGATTGGCCGAAAATTGACGTCGATAGGTGGTCAGATGTTGATGCAACTCAGGCCACAACAGCGCCCACCCCTCGGGCATACGCAGAGCGTGGAGCACCGTAGCCGAGTTTGAGAGTATTCGAGCCTCCTTATTGCCACTCTGATGAAACCACTCAACTCGCACGTCGGGCGCAAGACGTTGCACGGCACGTGCAAAACCACGACCTCCATTGTTGCTCTCAATTGAGGCTTGGCGAGTCTGTGTGCGTCGCAACATCTCTGCCACAAGACCCTCAGTAACCTCCATCGGTTCGCGCGAATAGACCACATCGGTAAGGTAGATCAACCCATCGACATCAACCGCATAACAAATCGAGCAGAGATAGTCGTCCCCCGTATCGGCCGTATCGGTATAGTTGCCCCAGCGCACCACCTCACGTGGCAGAGCATCGTAGCAGGCAAACCCCTCGCCATAGAGCAAACCTCCCTGAGGTGCAGGACGCCCCTGATACATACACTCGAAACGTGCCGCATCCAGACGCCTCTTGGCCAGCAGCAGCTCGGCATCCTGCTGTTCGGGCCAAAGAGCCTCACCCTCCGTGCGTGGGTCAAGCGCAGTGGGTAGCGACTCCTTCAACGCCTCAAAATTGAGATGGAGCCAATCGTTGCGCCCCACTTTCGAGATCTGCGACCAATCGCTCAGTTGAATGACCTGCTCACGACGTGCAATACGCCCAATCAGATCCTCTTCGTGCCAACGGGTGAAGACGATCAGCTCGCGCGATAGGTTGTGCATACGAGTACGCACCACCGAGGTGTACCACTCCCAGCAATTCTCACGCGTTACAGGCGAATTGGCCTCAATAGCATCCTTGTAGAGGTCGTCCAAAATGAAGACATCGACACGATTACCTGTCAGTGCGCCCTCGCGCCCGACCGACAATAGTTCGCCACGACGACCGATGATCTCCACCTCGTCGGCCGTGCGGATATAGTTAGCAGGTTTGCCACCCTGCTTGATGGTGGTCTGCGGAAAGAGCTCGGCATACTCCTTCGACTCGATGATGCGCTGCACACGTCGATTGAACTTATTGGCCAGCGCAGCCGAGTAGGAGGCGATCGCCACACGCAGGTCGGGATCAAGCCCAAGCAGATAGGCGGGCAGGAGCGTTGTCGAGCCGACCGACTTGCCGTGCTGGGGAGGCATCGTAACGATCAAGCGCCGTATCTGCCCCTCGGCAAACATTTGAAGCACGCGATAATAGGTGCGATGAAACAGAGTTAGATCCAAAAACGGATAGACCGCCTTGGCGTAATTTTCGAAAGTGATCTCGTTGTTCATAGTTGATTGCAAAAAAGAGGGCGACCGCCATTAGTCAAAAAAAGTTTGGGAAAGATATTGATCGGGGGAATGAAGCGTCCTTCGGGCAGGATGGCGGTCGCCGAGATGTAATTGTTTCGATGCATTTCGGGCGGAGCGTCCTCCGTGAAGGTGGGGAATGAAGATGTAGTCCCGAAATCGCTGCGGCTGATGCGTTAATCGATCAACTCGCGTAGCAGCTGGTCGAAATCAAAATCGTTCAACTGCTCGCCATCACTGGTTACCGAGTGGAACTCCCACCATACGGGAACCACGTCGTTGATCACTCGCCACGACCCACTCTCATCGCTCACCTCGCGACGATAGATCAGAAGCGTTGCGCGCAGCGTGTAGTCGATTTGAGTAGCCACCGCAATCGTACCGGAAAAGAACTCGGCCTCCCCCACTGCATCGCGCAGACGGTCAGCTACAAGTCGGTAGATTTCAGAAGAGATGTTAAGCATAGACATTAGGTTTTATAAATTAGGTTCATTAATTGAATCGAGCCTTGTGCGCCCGCAAATCGCTTTCGGAGAAAGAATTTCACGATTTTTGTTTGCAGTTTCGATTCATTTGTTTAACTTTGCAGGACAAAGATAAGTTCAAAAATTGAATTTTGTTCAAATTTTTGAATAAAATTTCATAAGAAAATATTATACGACGACTATGGTTTCGCGTTTGAAATTGATCCGCAAAGAGTTAGGACTTACTCAGGAGTTGTTGGCTCAAAAGTTAGGTGTCGGCAAAAGTGCACTGTCGATGATCGAAACAGGCAAAGCCGCCCTCTCGGAACGAAATAAGAATATTCTGGTGCAGGAGCTGAATGTCAATCCCGATTGGCTCGATACGGGACGTGGCGAGATGTTCAATGCCCAGCCCGACTTCACCGCCTTTATGCGTCGCACGGACAACACCGTGCCCCTGCAAAGCGTACCTTTATATAGTATAGAGGGCACGGCTGGACTTGTACCCCTCTTCGAGGATAGTGCATCGAACAAACCGATCAACTACATCCATATCCCCAATCTGCCCAAGTGCGACGGAGCAATCTACGTTGCGGGCGATAGTATGTATCCACTATTGAAGAGTGGCGACATAGTGCTCTACAAACAGCTGAACGATCCGAGCAACATCTTCTGGGGCGATATGTATCTGCTCTCGCTCGACTTGGAGGGTGAGGAGTATATCACCGTGAAGTATATCCAAAAGTCGGAGCGCGAAGGCTATGTCAAACTCGTTAGCCAAAATCCCCACCACGCCGACAAGGAGATCCCCATCGGACGCATCCGTGCGCTGGCTCTGGTCAAGGCGAGCATCCGTATGAACTCGATCAGATAGAATTTTATATATTAACGATTTGTCATCTCAAAAAAAAGCATTACCTTTGCGGTTCGAAAATTACAATGTGGAAAGATTTGGACTGATTGCAACCACAATAAAAAATCGCTAAAACAGCACGTTTTTTATTCCAAACAGCCAATTTTTCCCATTTTATACGTTTAACTTAAAAAGCAGTATAACAATGGGTTTTTTATTTACATCGGAGTCGGTTTCAGAGGGACATCCCGATAAAGTTTCAGATCAGATTTCAGACGCAATTCTCGACGAATTTCTGCGCCACGACGAGCAATCGAAGGTAGCTTGCGAAACACTTTGTACTACGGGTCTTGTAGTCGTAGCGGGCGAGGTGCGTTCGGAGGCATACGTTGATGTTCAGGGCGTTGCACGTCGTGTGATCGACCGCATCGGCTACAACAAGAGCGACTATCAGTTCGACGCCGCATCGTGCGGTAGTCTGTCGGCTATCCACGAACAGTCGTCGGATATCAATCAGGGCGTTGTGCGCCAGAGCGAGGAGGAGCAAGGTGCAGGTGATCAGGGCATTATGTTCGGTTATGCTTGCAACGAAACCCGCGAGTTGATGCCCGCAACACTGATCCTCTCGCACGTAATCTTGAAGGAGTTGGCGGTAATCCGCCGCGAGGGTGAGGTGATGACCTACCTGCGCCCCGACTCGAAGAGCCAGGTTACAATCGAGTATGGCGACGACCGCAAACCTCAGCGTGTACACACTATCGTAGTTTCGACCCAGCACGACGAGTTCATCAAGGCGAGCGAGGGTATGGACGAGAAACAGGCCGAGCGTGCTATGCAGGATAAGATCCGCGAGGACGTTCGTACGATCCTAATCCCTCGCGTGAAGGCTCGCTTGGAGCGTGCTAACGATCCGCTGGCTGAGTTGATTGGCGAAGAGTATATCCTGCACGTCAATCCGACGGGTAAGTTCGTGATCGGTGGTCCGCACGGCGATACCGGTCTGACAGGTCGCAAGATCATCGTTGACACCTATGGTGGTCGCGGTGCTCACGGTGGCGGTGCATTCTCGGGTAAGGACTCGTCGAAGGTTGACCGCTCGGCAGCATACGCAGCACGCCACATCGCCAAGAATATGGTTGCGGCAGGTATCGCTGACGAGGTACTCGTGCAGTTGAGTTATGCTATCGGCATTGCACAGCCGCTGAGCGTCTATGTCGATACATACGGCACGTCGAAGCTCGCGTTGAGCGACGGTGGGATTGCCGAGCACGTAGCTCGGCTGTTCGACCTGCGTCCTGCGGCTATCGTACGTCGTTTCGGCTTGAAGAATCCCATCTTTGAGGCTACGGCATCGTATGGACACTTCGGCAACCGCCCCTATACCCGCACCGAGAAACTCGTTCGCGAGGGTAAGGAGATTGAGGTCGAGGTTGAGTTCTTCGGTTGGGAGAAGCTCGACGCAGTTGATATGTTGAAAAAGGAGTTCGCGCTGTAAATCATCTGCGCAGAATGATGTGATTAAGGTCGTACCTGTCAGGGTGCGACCTTTTTTATTCAAGCATCTCGCTAATGATGACACGCCTTTGGCGTGCACGCGGTGGCGCCCGCGATTGAAAATCGCGCCGCCCCACGCCACCGCGTGCGTATTTTATAAATCAAAATAAAAACAGCAAAACACGTCCATATGACGTGAAAAGGTCGATCATCACGACCGACCTTCTCTCCCTTAAACCTATAATTATGTGTGCCCACACGGAAGTGGCTGAATTGAATTGTGCGACCTGCACATAGGTCGCTTTTGCCCGCTTAGCGAGCGTTGAGTGCACCCGTGCGCCCTTTGGCAGTGCCCTCCAAACCGACCCAATGCAACGTAAAGGGACGTGGTTCGTTGCCACGCAGAGCCTCGATATTGAACGAAATGCGGTGCGAGGTGATCATCTGACCATCATTATTTTTATCGTCGTCGCCGTAGTGGATCAGATAGAGATCGAGAATCGGATCGTCGGGCGCAGGACAATAGAGTTCGAACTTATGTTTTTTGTTGTCGAGCGACTTGTAGTCGAAACAGAGGTCGAGGTACGAGTTGCCGACGTGTGCCGAACTGACATAGACGGGCGAACACTTAGCGGTAGGTTCAGAGCCTATGATGGTCTGCTGGCAGGGCAACGAACGCAGGGCGTTGAGCTGAATGGCGTAACCTGCCTTGCACGATTCGGGCAGATGCAGTGGCGAGAGGTCGCCCAACACGTTGTAGTTGATCATTACGCGGCTGCCATTGTCTGTGTCATTCAGATAACCTCGCTCGCCGAACACGCCCAACGCAATGCCGTCATCGCGGATAATGTAGTAGTTTTCCCAGCCGTAGCCATTGGTAATCAACACCGTGCCGTAGTCGATCACAAACTCATCCTTGCCACCAACTACGTCGGAGATGATGTCAGCCTCGCACGAACAGAGCATAACGGTCATCACCAACCCAAGTAATATGTTCAAAATTCGTTTCATACGTTTTCTCTCACTTTATATAGACGCCAAAAATCGCAAAATGTGCCACGACGGCAGAACTTTTTTGCATTTTTCGTTATTTCGTTCCAAAATGCAACCTTGCACCCACCTGCAAATTGAGCGAGAAGGGGTGCTCGGTGCGGTAACTAAGGGGCTGACTATTGTCGAAGAAGTAACCTGCACCCGCCTCGGCATAAAGCCCCACACGTTGCGAGAGTTTCAATTCAGCACCTACCGACACCGCAGCCGAGAGCTGAACACCCTGGCAATCAATCTCCTGCGTAGTACTATTGCTAACATTCTCATCTATCGTACCCACCGTCTGCACTCGTTTGGCGGCAACGGCACGTTCGACAGCTCCTCCTGCACGGGCATAGAGTTCGAAACGGTTGCGATCGACAAACTTGTAACTCGCCGAGAGCGGAACACCTATGTAGTGCAGCTCCTGCGATGTGGTATAGACAAATACACCCTCCGATTTACCCGTCGAGTGAAGATAGGTGTAATTGACACCTGTTTCGAGTGCCCAACGCTCGGTCAATTCATACTGCAAACCCACTCCCACCGTAACGGGAACACGATGATTGAGTTTGGTTTCGGGCTGATGGCGTATCGAGAGCGGCGACGATAGGCTCTGTTCGATCACCTCACCGTGCGAAGAGTTGAGCACCTCGGTCTTGATCATACCCGCCTCGGCCAGACGTGCAGGCGAAGCCTTTTGAGTATTCATTCGGTTGGCATTCGAGGCGTAGAGTGAGGCCGTTATACGACCACCCCGACGCTCACGCTCGCTCGCCAGCACCTCTTGCAGGCGCTTCTCGAATTGCTCTCGTGGGGTCTGCGCACTCGCCGGCTTAGAACTCGCCGGCTTAGACTCATCGGCAACCTCTGTACGTTCACCAGATGATTGATTGTCCGCGCTTTCGATTGTTGCTACCTTCTCGGTCGATTGTTCGGGTTGCTCAAATGATGACAAGGTTTCGGTCGGTTTCGCCACTGACCTCTGCTCCATCAGTGGTTGCACGGCAGAAGGCGCAACCTCGACTCTCGGCATCGGCTCAACACTCGGCTCAGTGGTCATTGCGGGATCGTAGAGCACACCTGCATCAGCCAGCAATTCCGACTGAGCAGGCTGAGGTACAAGGTTCACTAAACGATTGGCCAACAGGCCAATGCCTAAGAGCAACATTGCCGCAATACCATACGGCAACGCGCGTCGCACGCCGAGTCGCTGACGACGGCGCGGAGCGATCGTGATGGGCGTAATTGTGGGCTTGGCAGTAGCATCAATCTCGGCCATCGATGTGGCGATACGATCCCACATATCGGCTGGGGCATCGACACTATGGTTGGCGAGATGATCACCGAGTCGCTTCTCGAATATATCGTTTGTTTCGTTCATATCTTGTTTATTTTCTATTTTCTCAAAAGTTCCAAAAGACTCTCGCGAGCTCGACGAAATAGCGAGCGAGCAGTGCTCTCCTTCACTCCCAAAATCTCGGCAATCTGGTGATAGTCAAGACCCTCAGCCACTCTCAAATTGACAATCGTGCGAGCCGCAGGCGAGAGTTGCGCCATAAGGGCCACAACCTGCTCGGATGTTGCGCGCGCAAATATGTCGGGTTCGACTATTGTTTGACTCATCGAGGCTTCACGACTCTCGATCTCCACAAACTTTAATCGGCGGCCACGTCGCAAGTGGTCAAGAGCCGTATGCACAGCAATACGACGACACCAGCCCTCGAACGAACCCTCGCCACGAAACTCACCCACGCGCGTAAAGATCGTGATGAATGTATCGTGCAACAGATCCTCAGCCTCCGCCCGTGAAGGCACATAACGGCACAGCACTCCGAATATGAGTCGCGAGTAACGCTCATAGAGTTCGCGTCGGGCGCTATTATCGGCCTTGCGGCAACCGTCGATTATCTGTTCGAGTTCCACTCTTGCGGGGCTTCAACTATTGGTTTTGGGGTGCAGTTTCGCACTTTTATGCGATCCTTTCACTATATAGACGCAAAAATAGGTGATTTCGTTGCATCGGAATGCGATTTTTTTTGAAAAAAGTTTAACTTTGTACTTTCAGAAGAACGTAAACACATAAAAATATAGAACTTATGAAAAAAATTGGTATCGCGTCAGATCACGCAGGTTTTCAACTTAAAGAGTATTTGATCGGTTGGCTTGGAGCTAAGGGCTACGAAGTCTATGACTATGGCTGTTCGAGCGAGGAGAGCTGCGACTACCCCGATTTTGCACACGCCTTGGCGTCGGCAGTCGAGTCGGGCGAGGTTGATGGTGGCGTGGCTATGTGCGGCACAGGTAACGGTATCTCGATGAGCCTCAATAAACATCAGGGTGTGCGTGCAGCTCTGTGCTGGGCCCCCGAGATCTCGGCTCTGGCCAAGCAACACAATAATGCAAACATCTGCGTTGTTCCCGCTCGTTTCATTGATAACGACGAGGCTACTGCAATTCTATCGGCATACTTTGATACGGAGTTCGAGGGAGGCCGCCACCAGCGTCGCGTCGAGAAGATCCCCGTTCAAACCGAGAAATAATCATTCAGCCGATGTACACAGCCGATAAAAGACTCTATGTCGCTCACGGTCCATCGGGACCGATCTCGATCGAGGGCAGTATGGCCAATCGCCACGGACTGATTGCAGGTGCGACGGGTACGGGTAAGACCGTTACGTTGCAGGTGCTGGCCGAGAGCTTCTCGCAGGCAGGCGTGCCCTGCTTTATGGCTGATATGAAGGGCGACCTGTCGGGCATCAGCCAGAAGGGTGCGATGAGTGGGTTCATCGAGAAGCGTTGCGCCGAGTTTGGCATTACCGATCCGCAATTTGCCGGTTGCCCCGTGCGAGTTTTCGACGTCTATGGCGAGCGCGGACACGCAATGCGTACGACCGTTAGCGAGATGGGTCCGCAGTTGCTCTCGCGATTGATGCAACTGAACGAAACGCAGAGTGGCGTACTCAACATTGTATTCCGTATCGCTGATGATAACAGTCTGTTACTCATCGACTTGAAGGACTTGCGTCTGATGCTCGACTATGTGGCTAAGAACGCCAAGCAATACACCACCGAGTATGGCAACATCTCGTCGGCATCGATCGGTGCTATCCAGCGTTCGCTGTTGGCTATCGAGAGCGAGGGTGGCGATAAATTCTTTGGCGAACCTGCGTTCAATATCTTCGATCTGATCCAGACCGAGGGTGGTCGAGGTGTGATGAATGTGCTGGCGGCCGATAAACTGATGCTCAACCCCAAGCTCTACTCGACCTTCCTGTTGTGGTTGTTGTCGGAGCTGTATGAGAATCTGCCCGAGGTGGGCGATGCCGAACTGCCCAAGTTGGTCTTCTTCTTCGATGAGGCTCATATGCTGTTCGATGGTACGTCGAAGGCGTTGGTCGATAAGATCGAGCAGGTCGTTCGACTGATCCGCTCGAAGGGCGTGGGTGTCTATTTTGTAACCCAGTCGCCGACCGATATTCCCGAGGAGATTCTCGGTCAGTTGGGTAACCGTATCCAGCACGCTCTGCGCGCATTTACCCCGAAGGATCAGAAGGCTGTCCGCTCGGCGGCGCAGACCTTCCGCGCCAATCCGTCGTTCTCGACCGAGCAGGCAATTATGGAGCTCGGTACGGGCGAGGCGTTGGTTTCGTTCCTCGACCAGAAGGGCGCACCGTCGGTTGTTGAGCGAGCTAAGATACTCTTCCCGTTGAGTCAGATTGGAGCAATTACCGACGACGAGCGTCGCGTGTTGATGGCGTCAGCTCCCGTTGGTATTCGTGCGTACGATATGGCGGTTGATCGCGTTAGTGCTTATGAGGTGCTGACTACTCAAAATGCTGAGGCTGAGAAGGCTGCGGCTGAGGCTGCGGCAGCCGAAGAGGAGGCAAAACGTGCCGCTTTGGAGGAGAAGGAGCGTGCCAAGAAGGAGCGTAGCGGTGTCGGTCGCGGACTGCTCGGTACGTTGGTGGGTGCGGCGGCAACGAGCTTTATTCGTAGCGTGAGCACCTCGTTGGCAAAG
>JAZOMS010000239.1:0-3531 GCA_045654145.1 Alistipes sp.
GACTCGCTCTTTGTGCGTGCCGATTCGATCCGACACTTTACGGTGCGCCCCTATGAGGTCGATAGTACGGCAGTGGCCGATTCGCTGGCTCGTGCCGATTCGTTGGCTCAGGCAATGCCGATGCTCGACGATGCAGTTCGACAGCAGATAGCCGAGGCCGCAGCAAATACTCTCCAAAACGATACGACAACTGTCGCTCAGCCTACTGATAGTACCGCAATGGCGATGATGCAAATGGCTGATAGTATGGTTGTTGATAGTGTGGCGTTGACATCCGCAGTTGAGCCCGCTCCCGAATTTTCTCCCGAAGAGATCAAGGCTCAGAAACGTGCTGAGGCTGCGGCTCGCAAGGCGGAAGCTAAGGCCGAAAAGGAGCGCGTGAAGGCCGAGAAAGCGAAGGCAAAAGCCGAAAAGATGGCCGCCAAAGAGGAGCGATTGAAGGCTAAGGCGGCCGAGCGTCGTGCCAAGCGTCAGGCCAAGATCGAAAAATATGAGCGTTCGCACGGCATTGTGCGCGATTCGTTGGCGCAGGACTCATTGGCGACTGATTCGCTTGCAGGCATTGATCCCGCGGCCGATTTCGCCGAGGATGAGATGAGCGACAGCTTGGCAGTCGAGGCGGATACCGTGCCGCACGATTCGGTGCGCAGAATCATTAGAGCATACCGCAATGTGCGTAGCTATCGTAAAGACTTTCAGTCGATTTGCGACTCAATGGTGGTGCTCTCAGTCGATTCGACAGTACATCTCTACCGCTCGCCAATACTCTGGTATGGTAGCAATCAGGTTACGGCCGATATTGTTGATATCTACACTTCGAATCAGCAGATTACGCGTGCTGAATTTATCGGCAACCCGATTATGGCTGAGAGGATCGATTCGATGGTCTATAATCAGGTGGCGGGTAAGACGATTGAGGCTCTGTTCCGCGACAATGAGATCTATCGCGTCAATGCCGTCGGCAATGGTCAGACGCTCTACTATACAACAGACGAAAGTTCGGGTCGTGTTACCGAGTTTATGACTATCACTTGTGGCGATATTTCGTTCTTGATGCAGGATCGCCAGATCGAAACGATCATTTGGCGAGGTAATCCTGTCTATTCGATCTATAATATTATGCAAGTTCCCGAGGATCAGGAGCGTACGTTGCGCGATTTCGTTTGGCACGGCGATAAGCGACCGTCGTTGAAGAGTGTCTTCGATCGAGAAATGCGCCCTTCGCGTCGTGATGAGATGCAGAAGTTGCCGCAACCCGAATTCCCGATTCAGCAATCGATTGACCGACGTCGTAAGCGTCTGACTGAGAGTGGAGTATGGCGCGATCGCACGGAGACTTTATCGCCTGAGGCAGTTGAGTTCGTTGAGAGCGTAAGTCGTCGATAGAGAAAAAATTGCAAAAAAATGTAAAAAAATAGTCTGAGAGTTTGCAGATTGTGAAAAAAGTATTACTTTTGCACTCGCAAACAAGCACGGTGTGGTAGTTCAGTTGGTTAGAATACCTGCCTGTCACGCAGGGGGTCGCGAGTTCGAGTCTCGTCCATACCGCAGAAAGGAGATACGCAAGTATCTCCTTTTTTGTTATAAGAGTTGCTGGCGAACGAGCGCCCCCCCTTAGCCTCCCCTATCAAGGGGAGGTTTGGAGGGGTTGTCAAAATATGATCGCGAGAAATGCACGCGCGAAGCGCGAGTTCGAGTCTCGTCCATACCGCAGAGAGTCCGAAGATACGTCTTCGGACTTTTTTTGTTTTACGTAGGTTGTGGAACTTGCGCCGCAAAATTCGTACAGCATAATAATAGGAGATACCCATTGAAAGGTATCTCCTATTTAAGTTATATAGGGCGTGTCAGACTCGCGATTATCCTTCAAGATTTTATGAAAGAACTATAAACTCAATGCTCATCGCGTGTACCGTGATTTTATCCTTGGTCATTTCGGCGCGGTCGATAATATAGATTGGACGGCGCTTGCCTTTGCCTATCTCCTGTCCCTTCACGAACTTATAATATAGTTCGCGAATCTCCTTCTCGTTGCGTGTTGCCGCAATTTTGCTGAAATCGAAAAAAGCCTTGCCCTCCAATGTTACCTCCGAACGATCGATGGTATAGGTAGTAACCTCTTCTGCCGGAGGAAGGTTATCTTGCGTAAGAATATTCAATTGAACCTTATCGCCATTTTGGTCGCGGAGATCGTATCCCTCAATATTAGCATAGAAACCGTGAGCATAAGCAAGACTTGTCGCCACATTGGTTCTTGCTTTGGCGTAGGGCTTGTTCGAGTCGAAAATCAAGACTCGCGCACCGCGTTCGATCGCATTCGTAATTGAATCAGCGGGATAGTGCGGATATTTGATCTTCTTTGCGGGATTATAGATGTAGCTATCGACCGCCAAAGTGCGCTCTTGTTGGGCGTTATCGGGGTTGTAACATTTGGTTACAAAGACGTAGTCGTACTCTTTTTGCCAATTGTTGAATGCACGCTGCAACTGCTTGGCCGACTTGCCTTTGGCAAAATCATTCATTCGGATCGTCGGAGTCTTGTCCAAGTCGCTTTTGGGGAATATTTTATCAATGGCAAGCTCAGTTTTGCCATTGCGTTCGATGAAAGAATCTTTGCAACCGATGGCGAAAATCCCGTTTTTGGTCGGGATATTCAGTGTTTGGTACATCGAATAATCTTTTTGCTTAGTGTGTAGAATGCTAATTTGAAAGTCGCAACTATCCGCAACGATATAGAGCACTTTGCTCTCGGCGGTGGGGTTGGTCGTTGGCGTCGAGGGCTGTGCATTACAAACTGCTACCTGCATTGCCAACAAAACGAGTGTGAGAATGTGTTTCATAGTAGTTTGATTTAGTGGTTTTTGCGAATATATGAAAAAAATCCCCCCCCCTGCAATAAAAGTGCCAAAAATTTTGAAAGAATATTTGCAACGATCGTTTCTACAACTGAATCAGATAGTATTTGCCACGCATACGTTTGCCCTTGGGCAGCTCGATGACGAGCACCTGCTCAACCTCGACCGCACGCCCTTCACGCTCGGCAGGCGTCCACAACGGAGCCCGCTTGACTGCCCGCACCACACGCTGGCGCAGTCGGTTATCGGTCGATTCGATCAGCTCGGTCAGTTGCGCACGCCCATCAGTACCAACGATATAGCGATAGACCACACGTGCCGTGGGCTCGTCGTCGCCCCACGCCACCTCGCGCTCGATCCACTCACGGAACGAGAGCGAATCGACCGAAAATTGCGGCTCGGTGTCGTGTTTGAGCGTTACGACGATCACTCCATCAGCCGCACGTTCGCCATAGCGCGCCATAATGCTGTCGTTCAGGGGAATTTGCTCCGTGTGTTCGACACGTTCGGGGTCGATACGGCGCATCTGCTCGACCGAGCACTCCTCGCCATTGACGATATAGAGCTGCGCCGAGGCAGTACAAACGGCGAACAGCCCCACCAAAACTAATAGTAGTCGTTTCACCCTTTATCGTTTCAAATATTCAACCAATTTCGCAACGGCACGGGCGCGGTG
>JAZOMS010000240.1:0-8166 GCA_045654145.1 Alistipes sp.
AGCCCGGTTAGAGTACACGTCTGGGGGGCGTGTTGTCGCTGGTTCGAATCCAGTCATCCCGACTAACCGAAAGCCTTGATATTCAATCGAATATCGAGGCTTTTTTCTTTTGCTCTCTGCCGCCCACTATCGGCGGTGGAACACAAGTGGAACACGAATGGTCGCTATTCGGAGAGCTTTTTGACCACTAAGCCGATTATTCGGCTGAAATGCCTCAAAAAAAACACTCTTCTGATATGGCTGACACATCAGAAGAGTGATTGATTATTTCTAAGGTAGATAGTATCTAATATCGCAATGCGCCCTTATCCCTCACGGCACGCCAAATTATACTCCTTGCTCACCAACAAGATTCACCTACTGCATTGCACTTGCCGTATGTCCTGTTAAGGTTAACAGAGGTCGGATAATCTACTAATTCAAAAAAAGCTACATCTCCTTTGCGGCACGTTTGCGATCGACCTCGCTGAGCAGGATCTTACGCAGACGCATCGACTTGGGAGTAACCTCTACATATTCGTCCTCCTTGATGTACTCCAAGGCCTCCTCCAACGAGAAGACTACGGGAGGAACGATCACCGCCTTATCATCCGAACCAGATGCACGCATATTGGTCAACTGCTTCGACTTGGTAACATTGACCGTAATGTCGCCACTGCGGGTGCTCTCGCCAATTACCTGACCGCAATAGACCTGATCCATCGGCGAGATAAAGAAACGACCACGATCCTGCAACTTATCGATCGAGTAGGCGTATGCCGTACCCGTCTCCGAGGCGATCAGCGAGCCGTTGGTACGCATCTCGATCTCACCTACCCACGGAGCAAACTCCTTCAAGCGGTGGGTCATAATCGCCTCTCCGGCGGTTGCAGTCAGCATATTCGAGCGCAGACCGATGATACCGCGCGAGGGAATCGAGAACTCCAAGCGAGTGCGACCGCTGTCCGACTCCATATTGACGAGCGCACCTTTACGCTTTGTACTCAACTCGATAACTGTACCTGCGTACTCATCGGGGCAATCTACGGTCATCTCCTCAATGGGCTCACACTTCACACCATCGATCTCCTTGATAATAACCTTCGGCTGACCGACCTGCAACTCGTAGCCTTCACGACGCATCGTCTCGACCAGCACCGAGAGATGCAACACGCCACGACCATAGACATTGAAGCTATCGGCATTGACACCCTGCTCGACACGCAGAGCGAGGTTCTTTTCGAGCTCACGGTCGAGGCGTTCCTTGATATGGCGCGAGGTAACATACTTACCGTCCTTGCCAAAGAAAGGCGAATTGTTGATAGTGAACAACATCGACATCGTAGGCTCGTCAATTGCAATCGGGGGCAGCGGTTCGGGATTCTCATAGTCGCAGATAGTATCACCGATCTCGAAACCCTCGATGCCGACCAACGCACAAATCTCGCCACAACCGACGCTCTCGACCTTCGTTTTGCCCAGACCTTCGAAGACCATCAGCTCCTTGATCTTGGTCTTTTGCATAGTCTGACCATCTCGTTTTGCAAGCGTAACATTCTGTCCTGCACGCAATTCACCGCGAGTAACCTTACCTACAGCAATACGACCCACATAGGGCGAATATTCGAGCGAGGTGATCAACATCTGGGGCGTACCCTCGACCGTTTCAGGCTCGGGAATCTCGTCGATAATGGCATCCAACAGCGGAGCAATGCTTCCCGTCGGCTCCTGCCACTTGTGCGACATCCAGCCCTGCTTTGCTGAGCCGTAGATGGTCTTATAATCGAGCTGCTCCTCCGTAGCATCGAGCGTAAACATCAGGTCGAAAACCTGCTCATTGACCACCTCAGGGCGGCAGTTGGGCTTATCGACCTTGTTGATCACCACGATCGGTTTTTTGCCCAGCGCAAGTGCCTTCTGCAACACGAATCGTGTCTGGGGCATCGTACCCTCGAATGCATCGACCAGCAACAGTACGCCATCGCACATATTCAGCACACGCTCGACCTCGCCACCAAAGTCGGCGTGGCCCGGAGTGTCGATAATGTTGATTTTGTAATCTTTATAGATAACCGACACATTCTTTGAGAGGATCGTGATACCACGCTCACGCTCCAAATCGTTGTTGTCGAGAATCAGATCGCTGCCCTTTTTTTCGCCGTCGCGGAGCAGGTGTCCCGCCAGAATCATCTTATCAACCAGCGTTGTTTTACCGTGATCGACGTGTGCGATGATGGCGATATTGCGTAACTTTTGCATATATTCAAGAAATTTTCTACGGCACAAAGGTACAAAAATATCTGCGAAAGTATTACATTTGTATGCAAATATAAGTAGTTATGGGCCGCATCTTGGAACTTTCGCGCGACGGACAGTTGATGAGTCGCATCGTTATGGGTGGTTGGGAGCACGATCTGCATCCTCTACTGCCGTGGGGACATCGTATCATCGTCATCACCGATCGCTCGATATCAACACGTTATAAACGTCTGATCAATCGATACGAACATATCCTAATCGGCAAGGGCGAGCGTATCAAAACGCTCGAAACCGTTGCGCAGATCCACCGCGAACTGATCGAACGCGGTGCCGACCGACAGACCTTCCTGCTCGGTATCGGTGGCGGTATCGTAACTGACATTACGGGTTTCGTCGCCTCAACCTTTATGCGTGGTGTTCGCTTTGGTTTTGTTTCGACCACACTGCTTGGTCAGGTTGATGCCAGCGTAGGCGGTAAGAATGGAGTCAATCTCGACGGTTACAAAAATATGGTCGGCTGTTTCAACCAGCCCGAATTTGTGCTGTGCGACATCGGTATGTTGCGCACGCTCCCTACGCGCCAATTCCGTGCAGGTATGGCCGAACTGATCAAAACGGGTCTGATCGGCAATCGAGTACTATTCGAAATGGCCGAGGCTCTACCACTTGACGAGTTGCAACACGATCCGCTATTGATGGCCGACCTGGTGATGATGGCCGTGAAGATCAAGGCCGAGATAGTCGAGCGCGATGAGCGCGAGAGTGGCGAACGTCGCAAACTCAACCTCGGACACACCGTGGCGCACGCCATCGAGAAGTGCTCGCGCAAGATGTTGCACGGCGAGGCCGTTGCGATTGGTTGCGTTGTGATGGCACGCCTTTCGGTCGAGATGGGGCTGATGCCACAACGTGAGGCGGAGCGCATCGAGGCGGTGTTTGCTCGTATGGGATTTGATCTCTCGTCGCCCGTTGCGATCGATCGACTGATCGATGCACTTCGCAAGGATAAGAAGGCAGCGGGTGATCAGATCCGTATCGTGCTGCCCACCGCCATTGGTCGTTGCGAAGTTCGTTCGGTGATGTTCGATTGGCTCGATGAGCAGTTGCGTAAGGTGATAAATTGATAATTACATAACGTTAATATAGCTAATATGGACAGACGTAAAATGTTGAAAATGACGGGTACAGCACTGCTTGGAACGGCATTGCTTGGACCTTCGGTGCTTGCTGGCGAAGCGAATGATACAGCGAAAAAAGAGGGTAAGAAATCGCGTCGCCCGAAGGCACTTATTATCGGTGCGCATCCCGATGATCCCGAAACGGGCTGTGGCGGTACGATGATCTTGTTGCGTCAGGCTGGTTACGACGTAGTGTCGGTATATATGACTAAGGGCGAGGGAGGGATCGTTGGCAAGACCCACGACGAGGCAGCTGCGATCCGTGTTCCAGAGGCTAAGGCAGCGTGCAAGATCTTGGACGCACGTCCCATCTTTATGACCCAGATTGATGGCAACACCGAGATTAACAAGGAGCGCTATGTCGAGATGCGCGAGGTGATTGCAGCCGAGGATCCCGACATCGTCTTCACCCATTGGCCGATCGACTCACATCCCGATCATCGTGTCTGCTCGTTGTTGGTTTATGACGCTTGGCGCCGTTTGGGCTATAAGTTCGAATTGTTCTATTTTGAGGTTATGAGTGGTATGCAGACCACCTGCTTTGCTCCGACCGATTGGGTTGATATTTCGTCAGTTGCCGAGCAGAAGTATAAGGCCTGCTGCTGCCACGAGAGTCAGGGGATAGCCGACATCTACATTTGGCATCACGATATGGAGCGCTTCCGTGGCCGCGAGTTCCACTGCGATCGCGCCGAGGCATTCGTACACCTGCGCCGCAGCAACAACGACATTTTCTAAATTGAGATATTCCGCTGACAATCAGGCTGATGATCCGCGCGATCGTCGGCCTATTTTGTTGTGAAACCTTCGCGGTCAAACATCGTGGCAACGTGTGATGTTCGATTGAATGTTACGGTGAAAATGCAGCGGTTAGTGTTAAAAATGAAAATTAAGGTGAAATGCAAGGCTAAAATATCTGATTCAAAGAAAATAGCGTTACCTTTGCGCTATAAAAAATGTTTTTATGCTGTTTAATTCGTTTGAATATTTAATATTCTTACCGTTAGTTTTTGCAATATATTGGAGTTTAAGTGGTTATAGAAATTGGCAGAATGTGCTAATCGTTATAGCCAGCTATGTGTTTTACGGTTGGTGGGATTCTCGATTCTTGGCTCTGATCGTATTTACCACATTGTGTAGTTACGCTTGTGGAATATTGATCGAAAAAGTAAAGCAAAAGAAGTTATTATTAAGTTTGAGTATAATTGCAAATCTTGCGTTACTCGCTTATTTTAAGTATTTTAACTTTTTTGCCACAGAATTACAAACTTTATTGAGAAACGTTTTTGGATATGAACCCAATTGGGTTTTGGTCAATGTTATATTGCCTGTTGGTATTAGTTTTTATACGTTTCAAGCTCTTAGCTATGTGATAGATGTCTATCGAAAGGATATTAAAGCCACGACCGATGTAGTGTCGTTTGCCGCTTTCATCTCTTTCTTCCCACAGTTGGTGGCAGGTCCCATTGAGCGAGCGACAAATCTGTTGCCTCAGTTCTTAATGCCTCGAAAGTTTGTGCCTGAGGATATGACGGATGGATTGAGGCAAATATTATGGGGCCTATTCAAAAAGATGCTGATTGCTGATAATTGTGCATATATAGCCAATATGGTTTTTAACAATTATACGCAAGGCAATGGTAGTATGTTGCTAATTGGTGCTATCGCGTTTGCTTTTCAGATATATGGTGATTTCTCAGGATATTCAGATATAGCTATTGGATCTGCGCGCCTATTTGGAGTCAAGCTAAATCAGAATTTTAATATGCCATATTTTTCTCATAATATGGCCGAATTTTGGCGTAGATGGCACATCTCATTGAACACTTGGTTTACTGATTATGTCTATATACCATTAGGTGGTAGCAGATGTTCAAAGTCAAGGTATATTTGTAATGTGTTTATTGTGTTTGCACTTAGTGGTTTGTGGCACGGTGCGAACTGGACGTTTGTATCATGGGGTGTATACAATGGTCTGTTTGTTTGTATGCACAAAGCGTGGAATTTTTCGTCAAAAACACGTGAGAATCGGATTTTTGATGTTGTGAGTGTTTTTGTAACGTTTGGCCTCGTTGTGATTGGGTGGATCATTTTTAGAGCAGAGAGTGTTTCGGATGCGTTTAGTTATATCGCCTCAATGTTTAATCAGAGCTTATTTGCGACACCGAACTTTAATGAGTTGGGCATTTCGACAATCCGCCTATTTAGCACATTGGCGTTTATCCCTATTCTGCTTGGTGTAGAGTGGATTCAGCGAGGACAAAGATATGTATTAGATTTTCAAAGTGTCAGGAGGCGTTATGTGCGGTGGAGTATATACATTTTTATTGTATTTGTGATACTTGTGTTTAGCGGGAAACAGGAGATGTTTATTTATTTTCAATTTTGATATGAAGAAAGTACTTGTAAAGATATTTCTATTTACCATTGTGTTGGTATGTTGCATTTCCGCGTTTTGGGGATTTTTGGTCTCAACACGAAGTGAAACCTGCCGCCTTACTAATGGCGAAAATATAGTTTTCTTAGGAAACTCTCATTGTGAATTTGGAATAAATGATGAGATAATTCCGAATACATTTAATTTTGGCATCAATGCCGAAAGATCGCAATTTATATACGCGAAAACAAAATTATTGAAAAAGTATAATCCTCAAATTGATACTTTGGTCATTTGTTATGATAATATATTATTGTTTCAAAATTCTAATTCCGAATTTACCGATGACATAATGCATAGCTACTATTATGATATGTATGATTGGGAAGATGTTAAACAGATACTCAAATTTGGTTCATTCGAGTATATCACCTCTTATTTCTCATATACCTTTAATATCGTCAAACTATATCCTTTATTACGAGCTCTGTATTCAGATGTGTCGGTGCGAGATTTAAAGAACTTGGGAGGTAGTCAAAAATTGTATAGAGATGCTCTCGATAGGGCAATTATTGCGCAAGGTGATACGGTGAAAAGATTCTCTTGCGACTCATTAAGTCTATACTTTATGCACAAAACAATTGATTATTGTGAAGATAACGATATACAAGTTATTTTCCTATATCCCCCTCAGCACAAAGCATATAAGTGTGATACCATAACATATAAGCAGGTTTATCAGACTAATTTCTCCCAAGTGCCAATGTTCGATTGTAGAACATTGCAAATGCCCGATTCTTGTTTCTCAGATTTGACACACCTGAATTATCGTGGCGCAGACCTCTTTTCAACCTATGTTAGGGATAGTATTCTACTCTAAATATTTATATATAATTGATAATCAGGCTGATGATCCGCACGATCATCGACCTGTTTTGTTGTGAAGCCCGCGCATCAGATCACGGGACGCTCTAACTGGTCGGAGATCTTGCGGCGTTCGTCGTTGAGAATCGAGATCTTATGCAACAATTCAGACTGCGCCTCCTCGTCAATATCTGGACGTTTCAACTCTTCGGTCAGATCGGCTATGATCGACTTGATCACGGCCGCCTTGTAGAGTATTACCGCACGAGGTACGGCCGTTGAGAGTCGCTCCTGCTCGCTCTCGACATTCATATCGTGCAACTCCCAAATCTTGCTTGCCACATAGTTCTCCTCCGAAGTGTAGAGATCGACTGCCGCCTTGCATACCTCAGGATCAGGGTGGTTAATAAAGTGATATTGAGGTATTTCATTGCTCGGATCGGCATCGTCGAACAGCGAGCGGAAGGTCTGCAAAATATTGTAATAGACCGGCGTACGGAACTCCAATTCGTTAATGTCAAGATCAGCCAAAATGGTCGAAGCAACATTCAGTTGAACTATCTCACGATCACGCTTGAAATCGAAATCACAATGACCATATTTGATCAGATACTTGCTCAGCTCACGTTCGAGAGCCTCGACGCTACTACCCACTGCTCCATTGTAGGGGCGCACGGTACTCTGTTGCTCACGGATCTGCTGTTGTTGGCGACGGATAAACTCGGCAGCCTCCTTGTCGTTGTTTGCTGCGACACGCTTGCGAGCCACCTCTGCGAGCAATACCTGCTCGTCGATCTGCATCAACGCGGCGCACTCCTTGACATAGACAGCACGCGGAATGGGGTCGGGAATCTCGGCAATCGAGCTCACAATGTCGGCTATCAGCGAGGCACGCTTGATCGGGTCGCCCGCCGCCTCAGCCATCAGCAGATTGGTCTTGAAAGTGATAAAATCGCTCTCATTCTCAACGATGTAGGTCTTCAACTGCTCGGATGTATGGCGACGCGCGAAGGTATCAGGATCGTCCCCATCAGGCAGTTGCACCACGCGCACGTTCATACCCTCACGCAGGATCATATCGATTCCTCGCAACGACGCTTTGAGTCCTGCCGAGTCGCCGTCGTAGATGACGGTCATATTCTTCGTGAAGCGCTTGATGAGCTGAATCTGCTCTACCGTCAACGAGGTGCCCGATGATGCCACAACATTCTCGACACCAGCCTGATGCATCGAAATGACATCCAAGTAGCCCTCAACCATTATGGCGCAATCCTGCTGCTGTATGGCTTTCTTGGCAAAGAATAGACCGTAGAGTACGTTTTTCTTGCTATATACTTCGCTCTCAGGCGAATTGACATATTTAGCGACATTCTTGTCGCTACGCATCGTGCGACCGCCAAATGCCGTAACACGACCGCTGACCGTATGCACGGGGAAGATCACACGACCACAAAAACGGTCGTAATAGCCCCCCATTTCACGCTTGATCGTTAGTCCCGTATCGACCAG
>JAZOMS010000241.1:0-6484 GCA_045654145.1 Alistipes sp.
TAACTTTGCGCAACATATTAGCAACGAATTTCACTTTAACAACCAAAATGAAAGAGCAAATCGCCCGCGCAGTGCAGGTTCTCCGCAGCGGAGGACTGATTCTCTACCCCACCGACACCGTGTGGGGCATCGGTTGCGACGCCACGAATGCCGAGGCCGTCGATAAGATCTACAAGCTTAAACAGTCTGTAAATAAGAAGAGTATGATCGTACTCATTGGCGATATCGACTCGGTTGGTCGCTACGTCAATGGCGCACCTGCGGTGGCGTGGGACCTGCTCGAAACAGCCACTTCGCCCCTCACACTCATTCTGTCGGGCGCAGCAAACGTCGCTGAGAATCTCGTTCCCGAAGAGGGTACGCTCGGTGTGCGAGTACCCGACCACGAGTTCTGCCGTCAGCTGTTGCACCGCTTTGGTCGTCCGATAGTTTCGACCTCGGCAAACATTTCGGGCGAGCCTGCACCGATGGATTTCGACGGCATCTCTGAGGAGATTCGCGCAGGAGTTGATATGATGGTTGATCCCCGTTTTGAGGGCAAACCTACGCGCCAACCATCATCAATCATTGCTATCGACCAATCGGGAGTTTTCAAAATCATTCGCTAAACGCACGCTATGAAGTTCCGCACTGAAACCACGATCCAAAAGCGATTCAACGATATGGATTGCTTTCAACACATCAACAACGTCTGTCAGCAGATGTATTTCGATGTGGCTAAGAGCGAATTTTTGGCCGCAACATTGCAGGGTAATGCCAAGGTCGATCGTATGCGCGTGCTGACCGTAGCGACCAATACCTCGTATATGGCTCAGGTGCGTTTCGACGATGACACGTACGTAACCACCGAGTGTGAAAATATTGGCAACAAGAGTTTTACGCTCCTGCAACGCATCTACGACCGTCGTGAAGGCGACAATGCGCAGATCAAGACCGAGAGCCGTTCGGTGATGGTGGCATTCGATTTCGAAAAGCAGGAATCGGTCGCAGTGCCCAACGAGTGGCGCGAGAGATTAAGTAAGTAATCAATTAAATAGGATACTATGGATATTTTTCAGCAGATAATCAACTCAATCAACGACGTATTGTGGAGCTACGTGATGATCGCTGCGCTGATTGCGTGCGCACTCTACTTCACCATCCGTACCCGTTTCGTGCAATTCCGCCTCATTGGCGATATGTTCCGACAGCTCTTCGCATCGGGCAAGTCGGCAGATACGACCAAGGAGAAAAAACATATCTCATCGTTCCAAGCCTTTGCCGTTTCGTTGGCAAGCCACGTCGGCGTGGGCAACTTGGCGGGCGTGGCTTCGGCCGTGTCGATCGGTGGTCCAGGTGCTGTCTTTTGGATGTGGATAATTGCGCTACTTGGCGCAGCTAACTCGTTCATCGAAAATACATTGGCCCAGCTATACAAGAGTCGCGACAAAGATAGTTTTGTGGGCGGTCCGGCATACTATATGACACGCGGTTTGAAGTGCCGACCGATGGCGGTGCTATTTTGTGTGCTGACGGTGCTCACCTTCGGTTTTGCCTACAATACCGTGCAGAGCAACACCCTCTGTTCGGCCATCGAGAATGCCTTTGGACTGGATCACGTCTATGTCGGCATTACGCTGACCGTGGCAACATTGGTAGTGATCTTCGGTGGTATTCAACGCATTGCGAAGGTCAGTTCGTTGATCGTACCCTTTATGGCATTGGGGTACTTGGCATTGGCTCTCTATGTCGTGGGCGCAAACATCACAGTCATTCCCGACGTGATCTCGACCATTTTCAAGGGAGCATTCGGTTTCGAGCAGGCATTTGGCGGCACGGTCGGCGCAGCTATGACGCAAGGTATCAAGCGCGGTCTGTTCAGCAATGAGGCGGGTGAGGGTTCGGCTCCCAATGCCGCAGCGACTGCCGACGTGTCGCACCCCGTAAAGCAGGGTTTGATCCAGATGCTCGGCGTCTTTACCGATACATTAGTGATCTGCTCGTGTACAGCATTCATCATCTTGGTTAGCGGTCTGCCCCTCGACGGTTCGTTGGACGGAGTGCTACTGACACAAGAGGCTCTGTCAGTCGAGATCGGAGCAGCAGGTCGCATCTTTGTAGCCGTGGCGATCTTCTTCTTCGCATTCAGTTCGATCATCGGCAACTACTACTATGGCGAGGCCAACATCGCCTTCGTATCGAAGAAGCGTTGGGCAATGATCGCATATCGACTGACCGTCGGCGCAATGGTACTATTCGGTGCGATGACAACCTTGCAGACTGTTTGGAGTCTGGCCGACCTAACTATGGCACTGATGACACTCTGCAACTTGGTGGCTATCGTGCTGTTGGGTCGTCGAGTATTGGTACTCTTGGAGGACTATATGCGTCAGCGACGTGCGGGCAAGGATCCTGTATTCCGACTCGAAACGGTCAAGGATAAAATTCCGACCGACGGAATTGAGTGTTGGTAAGCGCCAATCTGCCACAAACACAACAGCCTGCCCACAAAAAAGATGGGCAGGCTGTTGTGTTTAGCGTCGAATGCTGAGATTAGATGAAGATAAATTTTAAGATAAACAGCACCGCCAAGATATACATCGAGTTCGTCAATTTGCTGAACTTACCGCAGATTACATTCATCAGCACATAGGTAATCATACCGAGCATAATACCATTCGAGATCGAGTAGGTCATTGGCATCATAATGAGGCATACGAATGCGGGGATCGACTCCGAGAAATCGCCAAAATTAATCTCCTTAACCGGTTCGAGCATCAGCAGACCCACAATAATCAGCGCAGGAGCCGTTGCCGCCGACGGAATCGACAAGAACAGAGGCGAGAAGAGCAACGCCACTGCGAAACCACACGCCACGACCAGAGCCGTAAGACCCGAGCGACCACCCTGCGCTACACCTGCTGCACTCTCAACATAGGTTGTGGTGGTCGATGTGCCAAGCATTGCACCAGCCGTTGTTGCGATCGAATCGGCCATAAATGCTTGCTTGATGCGGTAGATATTGCCGTCTTGATCGACCAGACCCGCCTTGGTGCAGACTCCCACAAGGGTACCGACCGTGTCGAACATATCGATAAACAGGAAGGTAAACACCACAACCAGCATATCCAACGTGAAGATATGATCCCATTGGAATTGGCAGAAGATCGGAGCCACAGATTCGGGGATCGAAACGACGCCCTTAAACTCGGTCACGCCCATCGGAATACCGATCAACATCGTGATGATGATACCCAAAAGAATTGCACCAGGCACCTTGCGCGCATACATAAAACCCGTGATAATCAAGCCTATCAGCGCCAACAGAGGTGCACCCGACGTAATCTCGCCGAGCGTAACGATAGTCGCCGAATCGTTGACCACAACGCCCGAACTTTGCAGTCCGATGAATGCAATGAAGAGGCCGATACCCGCGCCAATGGCATTGCGAAGGCTCATCGGGATTGCATTCACAATCGCCTCACGCACATTGGTCAAGGTGAGGATAATGAAGATCAAACCCTCGATCAATACTGCCGTCAGAGCAAACTGCCACGAGTAGCCCAGACCAAGACATACGCTATAAACGAAAAAGGCATTCAAGCCCATTCCGGGAGCAAGACCAAACGGCAACTTGCCGACAATGGCCATAGCAAGGCAACCGATGATTGCGGCCAAAGCTGTCGATGTGAAGACCGCGCCAACGGGCATACCTTCGAGCAGGCCGAACATAGTCGGATTCACCGCAAGAATGTAAGACATCGTAAGGAAAGTAGTGATACCAGCAACTATCTCCGTGCGAATGGTAGTCTGCGATGGATCAAAGCCGAATAGTTTTTTGAGCATATCAGTTTGGATCAGAGTTCAAGATTTACAATGCAAAGATCGCTGCTCCCGCTCCGAAAATCAAAATACCAAAGAATGCCATCAGAGCCAAGGTCAGAACACCGATGATCGTTGCCAAGCATCCCCAACGCTTCTCGCCCGAAGGCAGAGGATCAGAGATCAGAGCCGCAATCAGACCAATCAACGGCGTAAAAATCAGACTGATAATAAAGGTCCAGCCAAAGCCTAAACGGCGACGGCTACCCAAAATACCAACCAGCGCACAGAGTGCCGTACCGGTCAGCAATCCGAAGATCAAAAGTAATACTCCCATAATCTATAATTGTTTTAACGTTTCATTCGATAATAGACACCGAGGGGTAGCTGTTTGCCTGCACGATCCTCGAAATAGAGCTCGCCAAACTGCTCCTCACTTGCCACACCAAACGCCTGACGCACAGCCGATCGAGCCAGCATTGCCGACAAACCCATTGAGTATAGATTAAGTACCACAAAGCCTCGTGGCGAAAGCAATCGTGCACAACACTCCAACATCTCCGCAATGTTCTGCTCCAAAACCCACTTCTCGCCATCAGGGCCTCGTCCGTAGGCTGGCGGATCGAGGATAATGCCGTCATATTGGCGACCACGCTTGACCTCACGACGCACAAATTTAAGCGCATCATCGACAATCCAGCGCACACCCTCCAAGCCACTCGCCTCCATATTCTCGCGCGACCACGTAACCACCTGCTTGACCGAATCGACGTGCGTCACCTCAGCGCCTGCCGAACGAGCTGCAAGCGTTGCACCACCCGTATAGGCAAACAGATTGAGCACCTCGGCACGCCCCTTCTCGGCGCGAATCTCGGCCACACGATCGCAGATATAGTTCCAATTTTCGGCCTGTTCGGGGAACAAACCTACGTGCTTGAACGAGGTGAGAGCCAGACGCATACGCAGGTGCATCGGACCGTGAGCATACTCGACCGTCCAACGTGAAGGCATCTGCGGTTTGAGTTGCCACTCACCACGCTCCTCACTCCTCGCATCGCGACGGAACGAGGCGTCGGCCATACGTTGCCACTCCGCCTCCGAGAGCGAACGGTGCCAAATGGCTTGTGGCTCAGGGCGACGTGTGATGTAGCGACCAAAGCGTTCGAGTTTCTCGTAATCGCCGCAGTCGATCAGTTCGTAATCGCTCCACGTGGGGGTCAAAAGTTCGGGATTCTTCATATTGTGTTCTTTACTCTTCATATATCAAATTCATTTGGCAACGCTTGCAGTCAAACTCCAAGCGGTAACGGAATGCACCGTGCTCGATATAGAGCGGATTGCGTAACTTCGAGCCCTCGCGCAGGCACTCGCCCAACTCACGACGTAGGCAGTAGCTACTCATCAGCACTCGCTCGCCGTGCAGATCCGCACGTGCGTCCAAACCTCGCTCCACTCGCTCCACACCGTGATCACGATAGAACTGCTCCGAGAGACGATTCACCACATTCCAATGACCATCAAGCACCTTTATCGGCATCTGTGCCGTGTGATCCTCCTCGGCATAATGGTGATCAGGCTTTATCGCCGAGCGCTGCTCCGTCAAATGCTCCAACGCCTCGCGGCGCAGTGCGCCCAACTTCGATAGGGGCACGAAGCGTACCTCGCCCTCGATCTGCACATTATCAACACGGAAGATCGTGTCGCCACTACGCACCGCCTGCTCGCGAAGGGTCTGCTCCATACGTTCGAGATTCGACGCCACATCGAACTGTTCGCTCAATCGAGCCTCGCCCACATAGCCCTCACAATCGGCGTATCTGAGCGCAACTCCCTCGGAATCAAACACTATGGTTGCCGTCGCAGGGATCACCCTTCGTGTTCGACTGCGATCCAACGCCAAGCGGAATCGTTGATCGAAATTGCGATAGACCTCCGCTCCGCGCGTAATACCCTCCATTCGATTGGGCGTTACGCGACGACTCTCGACGCTATTGATATTCGTTCCCGTCAGCGCACCGTCGGCAATGAAACACAATCCATCGCCCGCCGCAAGTTCAACCGTGCGATCGAGTGTGAATGTGCGACCATCGACCCTCGCCACACGCCCTACATACTCGCCCACCGCCTTCGGAGTATCGAACGACGCAACACCTGCTCGCTTGCCCTCATACATATAGCTCGACTCCCCGCGCGTAAAACTCTTTGCGGGATCGGGCACAAAATCGGGTACGCTCTCGCCCACCGATGAACGTCGCACCGTTGGACGAGCAGCCAGCTCCTCGTCGATTCGGCGACGATAGTGTGCCACTACATTCTTTATATAAGATAGGTCCTTCAATCGACCCTCGACCTTGAACGAGCAGATTCCATCGTCGATCAGTTCGCCAATATGCGACGAGAGATCCAAATCGCGCACCGAAAGCAGATGTTTGCCGCTACGCAGTTTGCGACCCGTCGCGTCGGTCAGGTCGTATGTCAATCGACACGGCTGGCTGCACTCGCCACGGTTGCCACTGCGTGAACTCATCGTGCGGCTCAGCATACAGCGACCACTATGACCGACACATATCGCACCGTGAACAAAGCACTCCAACTCGACACCCGTAGCCGCACGTATTGCACGTATCTGCCCGCGGGTCAGTCCGCGCTCCAAAATCACACGCGAGAAACCACTCTGCTCCAA
>JAZOMS010000242.1:0-3864 GCA_045654145.1 Alistipes sp.
TAATCGTATCGTTTACGGTTGTAGCCAACGGAGTATAGGTATATCGGATTGTATCGTTATCGCGGATCAATTGTTCGCCGTTCTGCGCTGAAGCAGTGAGCATTCCGATTAAAAACACCGCAATGAATAAAGCCCTTTTCATCTATGTCTAACGATAAGGATCGATAGCTTTATAGAACTCAATCTCGTCCTCTTTGGTAAATTCACCCTTGTGATAATAAACCAACTCACCCTCTTTCGAGATGAGGATCATTGTGAACTTATTGTTGCAATCACCTAAGCCCCATTGGGTTGGTATCACACGATCGGGATCAGCCAAAATTGTTGCACCATTCTTTTTAGTACGGTTGTATGCAATTTTACGCACAATCGCATTGGGCAGCAGAGGCGCATCTTTTAAGTTCACAATACCCACACCATAGATATTGTCGCCAGCTGCACGATGGTTATCCTCCATATCACGACAGAACTCGGCACATTGGCTTGGGTGGTCGGGATCGGCATAGAAGATCAACAGATTAACCTCGCCCCAATGAGGCAACCGGGCAGGATTGTTTTTCAGATCTGTCAATATGGGATTCTCGACTTTGCGAGGCTCGTCGAGGGGCTGCGCAAAGATGGTTGTCGTGGCGATCAAAGCGACAATAACAAGAATAATCGATTTTAATCTCATAGCATTTTAATACTAAAAATATCTTCGTTATGCATTTCGCAATTAGCGGGCACAAAGATATTTAAAAAATATTAAATAACTGAAATAACCATCAAAATTCGACCTATTAGCCCCTCTGAGGGCTATTTCCGCCTTTGATATAACTCCGCTCAGCACTCCAATATGGGAAAATAAATGCATCAATCGCATATCGGCCTCCACCCGAAATGAGCAACATAACATAGATTCCCATATAGATGAACGAGAGTTCGCCCTCGGCGAACGATTTGTCTGGAAAGGCAATAAAGGTCGCCACGAACATCCCAACGATCAACGGCATGGTGGATAATCGAGTCATCAGACCCATTATTAATAGCGCCGAACATCCCACCTCGGTCAACGTAATGAGAGTGAACGAGGTAGCGCTACCAATCCCCAACGGATCGGGGAAAGCATTGACTATTGCATTGTAGTCCTGCAACTTGCCGATGCCGTGTGTGAGCATCATTGCCCCCACAAAGATTCTCATAAAGAGTATCGCCAAGTCGAACCAACGATCCGATGCCAGCCACGAAAGCATTTTGAAGAATTTGTACCACATAAGCAGATCTGTACCATTTTCGGTGGCTTCGAGGCAATTATCCTGCCACCGAACAACTTATATTCGAATCAAAACGTTATCTTTGCACCGATTTTGACTCAAATACGAGTGATGAAAAGTTTTTTGAACATTACACTAAGAGCGGTTGTCGCACTGATAGGGCTGAGTATTGCTATCACAGTGGCGTATCGTTGGGTCAATCCTCCGATAACGCCGTTGATGATCTCACGCGCAATTAATGGTGCTGACATCAATAAACGGTGGGTGCCTCTTAGCGAAATATCTCCCAATTTAGTGCGTGCGTCAATTGCCTCAGAGGATAATAATTATTTGGGACATCGCGGTTTCGATCTTGGAGCAATCTACGATGCCATCGACGAACGCAATAGTGGCAAACGTCAGCGCGGCGCAAGTACCATCTCACAACAGACTGCCAAAAATGTTTTTCTTTGGAGTGGAAGATCTTGGATTAGAAAGGGTTTAGAGGTTTACTTCACCTTTTTGATCGAGCACATCTGGGGCAAGGAACGCATTATGGAGATCTATCTAAATGTAATCGAGATGGGCAATGGGGTATATGGCGCCGAGGCTGCTACACAACACTACTTTGGTTGTCCATCGGCAAAACTCACTCAGCGTCAGTCTGCTTTGATCGTTGCAGCATATCCAAACCCTCGTCAGCGCAACCCTGCACACCCAACGACATATCTCAATAAGCGAGCGGCTCAAATACAACGACTTATGCCGCTTATGGGAACTATCGCTTTCGATGATGAGTGTATAGCCGAGGCGCGCGAGCGATATGACAAATATGTCGATAATCGCAAAGCCGCCCACAAGCGTAAGCAAAACAAGAAATAATAAACATAAATGATTGATATTATGATAGATAAAAATAGAATTTTATTCGTATGCCTCGGCAATATCTGTCGCTCTCCGGCTGCCGAAGGGGTAATGCGAGCATTGGTAGATAAGAGGGGAGCGGCTGACCATTTTGAGATCGATTCGGCAGGTACATATTCGGGGCACGCAGGCGATCTGCCCGATTCGCGTATGCGAGCTGCGGCCTCACACCGTGGCTACAACCTCACTCACCGCGCCCGACAAATACGAGAGGAGGATTTCGACCGATTTGATCGTATCATCGTGATGGATGACTACAATTACGAGGCTGTACACCGTCTTGCTCCCAATCGTGAAGCAGCGATGAAGATTGACCGTATGACCGACTTCTGTCGTTCACACCCTGATGCACACTATGTTCCCGATCCATATTATGAAGGTCGCGAGGGTTTCGAAATAGTGCTCGACCTATTGGAAGATGCCTGCGAAGGTCTGCTTGATGAGTGTCTTAAATAATAAAGTCCCGCTTGAAGTAAGCGGGACTTTATATTTAATAAACAACGTATTAGCAATTCATTGCGCCACAGCAGTGGATCACCTGACCGCTAACATACGACGACATATCCGACGCAAGGAACAGAGCGACCTTAGCCACATCCTCGGGCGTACCACCACGACGCAGAGGTATCTGCTTATACCAACCCTCCTTAACCTCGTCAGGCAGAGCGTTGGTCATCTCGGTAATGATAAATCCGGGTGCGATAGCGTTCGCGCGGATACCACGAGGCCCCATCTCCTTGGCAATCGACTTCGCAAGACCGATCATACCAGCCTTCGAAGCCGAATAGTTGCACTGACCAGCATTGCCCGAAACGCCCACAACCGACGACATATTGATGATCGATCCGCCCTTCTGGCGAGCCATAATGGGAGTTACAGCGTGAATGAAGTTGAACGCCGATTTCAGGTTGACATTCAGCACCATATCCCACTGCTGCTCACTCATTCGCATCATCAATCCGTCGCGAGTAATCCCTGCATTATTGACCAGCACGTCAATATGGCCAAAATCCTTATGAATCTCAGCCACAACATTGTGCGTATCCTCAAAATTAGCCGCATTCGAAGCATAGCCTTTGCACTTGACACCAAATGCCGCAATCTCAGCCTCAGTAGCCTTAGCGTTGTCATCAATAGCCAAATCGGTGAATGCAACATCAGCACCCGCCTTAGCAAACTCAATAGCGATAGCCTTGCCAATACCACGTGCGGCACCGGTTACAATCGCCACTTTACCTTCAAGTAATTTCATATTCTTTTATATTTAATATGGTAAATAGTCCAATTTTGCGGAACAAAGATATGAAAAATATTTATAACTCGCCATCATTTCGTCGGTTTATCTCAAAGATGTGGTGCAATGACTATCGAATATCGAAATTTGTGCAAAGATTGCCAATAAAATTCAGGGCAGTTTGTGGTGATTTTTTGCAAAAAAGTTTTATATTTGCTCTCGGTAATGGGCTCATCACAGCGATCGAGCCGCGAGATTGCTAATATGATTAACAACTATATGCTTTTATGAAGAAAGACTCTCAAATTTTCGATCTGATTGCTGAGGAACGCTCGCGTCAGATGCACGGTATTGAGCTGATCGCATCGGAGAACTTCGTAAGCGATCAAGTGATGGAGGCTATGGGCTCTGTGCTCACCAACAAGTATGCAGAAGGTTATCCCTCAGCACGTTATTATGGCGGATGTCAAGTTG
>JAZOMS010000243.1:0-6473 GCA_045654145.1 Alistipes sp.
AGAGGTAGAATAGGTCATTCGACTCCTTGACCATTTCGCGCAATACCTTGCGATTCTCCTTGAAAACAGCTATCAGCGTGCGGTCGTAGATGCGGGTGATGCGCTCCATCGTACCGCAAACCTCCTCGATGCACTGCGTCAGTACGTTGTCAGCTACAATCTCCTTGACCTCAGTGGTTGCCTTCTCCTCCTTCTTGTTGCTCTTAATATTGCCGTGAACCAGCATATATGCACACAGAACCGAGATAGCGATGGTTGCCACGGTGCCGCCATAGATCAGTGCCAACCCAACCACCAAAGCGATCAGAAATGCGCCTAAGCCCGTTACGAACCAACCAGCAACAACGGTCATCACGCCCGTGATGCGATATACGGCACTTTCACGACCCCAAGCGCGGTCAGCCAATGATGAACCCATCGCAACCATAAATGTTACATAGGTAGTCGAGAGAGGCAGTTTGAGCGATGTTGCCACCGAAATCAGGGCAGCAGCTGTTGTCAAATTTACCGTAGCGCGAATCAAGTCATACTGCGCATTGCCACGCTCCTCGTCAGTCAGTGGAGCAAAGCGATGCTCGATACCGTCCTTCATCTTAATGGGAATGACACGCTCGTACCAATTGTTGATTCCCAGCACTGTGCGGACGATCGTACGCGAGAATGCCGACGAACCGAAACGCTGCTCTTCCTCATTTTGGCTGGCAAGTTTCAGCTCAGTTTCCGATACGTTGGTAGATTTTTTCGACAGCCACAGCGTAGCCACCATAATCAGACCTGCGGTAACCAGAATGCTGAAATTAGCAGGAACCGACTCCTTCAATCCGCTCATCATCATATTGAGATCGCCCGAGGCGTGAGCCATCTGATACGAGTCGTAACCTGCGATAGGTACGCCGATGAAGTTCACAAGGTCGTTGCCAGCGAATGCCAGCGCCAATGCGAATGTACCAGCCAAAATCGTAATCTTCAAAATATTGACATACAATCGCTGCAAGATCCATAAAATGATGCTGCACGCAATCCAGGTGATCAACAGTGCCATACCCATATTGTCGGTAACGTATGCGATGAATGCAGTACCTGCCAACGGGGCTTTCAGACCCTTGAAGACTGCGAAATAGACGATCGATGCCAGCGAGATGCCGCACCACAGCGCACCCCAATTGCGGAAAATCTTATGGTAACGGAACGTGAAGATCAAGCGCGAGATGTACATTACGATCATACCACAAGTGAACGCCAACACTACTGAGAGCAGGATAGCCGATATGATACCCATTGCGCGGTCAGTATTGATGAAGTTGCCTAAGTCGCTAAACGTCAATACATCCGAGCCTGCAATCTTCGAAATCGAAACTGCTATTGCCGAGCCCAATAAACAGAAAATCAGCGACACGGTAGTCGATGTCGGCAACCCCCACGTATTGTACAGGTCGAGCAGAATGGTGTTGGCAAACATTACGCCCAAGAACAACATCATTACCTCGTGGAAGGTGAAAAGCGATGGATCGAACATTCCGCTACGCGCTACCTCCATCATACCGCTCGACGTAACTGCACCAATGATGATACCGATCGAGGCGATCAACATAATCACCTTTTTTGGAGCTGCTTTCGAACCGATTGCTGAGTTCAGGAAGTTAACGGCGTCGTTTGTTACGCCGACGAATAGGCCAGCCACGGACAGAATGCCGAGGACGATTACAATAAATGTGTAAATTGCGCTCATTATTATATATGTGAGTTTCTAAATTTACGCTTTGGGTGATTCGGGCCTACAATATCGCGCCAAAATCGCTACAAAAATAGTTCAATAATTGACGATATCAAATAGTTTACTTAAAATTTACCGTACTATTTGACTTTTTGTTTGATACGCCATTTGGGGGCAATCATTGGTAGTTACTTAGTGATATAATTATGGATAAAAAGGCCGGATCTCTGCAATAGAGAACCGACCTTGGTGCTAATTGTTGCGACTATGTTAGTAGCCCAGAATTCGCATCATCGAGCGATAGCTCTGCTCCTTAGCAAACAGGCGCGTGTAGTATTCGCCATTGGTATCGCGGTCGATGATGATGTGCTTGGGTGCAGGCATCAGACAGTGCTGAATACCACCGAATCCACCGAGCGACTCTTGGTAAGCTCCCGTGTGGAAGAACCCGATATATTGCGGTTCGTTCTCAGTCAGCTTTGGCAAGAAGATGGCGTTGGTATGCGATTCACCGTTGTAGTAATCCTCACTGTCGCAGGTCAATCCACCCAAGTGTACACGCTGGTACTCCTTGTCCCAATTGTTGATTGCCAGCATAATGTAGCGCTGCTTGATGCCCCACGTATCGGGTAGTGTAGTGATGAACGAGCTGTCTATCATATACCAGAACTCGCGGTCGTTCTGCTGTTTCTGGTTGACGATCGAGTAGAGCACTGCGCCACTTTCGCCCACGGTAAACGAGCCAAACTCGGTGAAGATGTTGGGTTCGGGTACACCATTCTCGTTGCACGAATGTTTGATCTGTGCCACGATCTCCTCAGCCAGATACTCATATTCGTATTCGAAGTTGAGTGAATTTTTGATCGGGAAACCGCCACCAATATTGAGACTATCCAGATCGGGGCAAACCTTCTTCAATTCGCAATAGACGCTGATGCACTTGCGCAACTCATTCCAATAGTAGGCCGTATCCTTGATGCCGGTATTGATGAAGAAGTGAAGCATTTTGAGCTTGAACTTCTTGTTGTGCTTGATTTTCTGCTTGTAGAAATCGATAATATCGTTGTAGCGAATACCCAAGCGCGAGGTGTAGAAGTCGAACTTCGGCTCCTCCTCCGAGGCGATACGAATACCCACCTTGCAGCTCTTCTCAATCACGTCAGTGAACAGATCAATCTCCTCCTTGTTGTCGATTACGGGAATGGTGTTGATGAATCCCGAATTGATCAGCGAGGCGATGTTCTCGACATACTGCGGACGCTTGAATCCGTTGCAGATGATGTAGCGATCCTTGTCGATCACACCGCTATCGTACAGAGCCTTAATGATATGGATGTCATAGGCCGACGATGTTTCGAGGTGAATGTCATTTTTGAGAGCCTCTTCGAGTACGAACGAGAAGTGCGACGATTTGGTGCAGTAACAGTAGTTGTAGCTACCCTGATAATCAACCTTAGCCATCGCCACATTGAACAGACGCTTAGCGCGATTGATCTGCGACGAGATCTTGGGCAGGTAAGTGATTTTGAGCGGTGTGCCATACTGCTTGATGATCTCCATCAACGGAATGTCGTGGAAATAGAGCTCGTTGTCCTCTACCGAGAACTCGTCTTGTGGGAAGTCGAACGTCTGTTCGATCAGGTCGATGTACTTGTTTTTCATTTCGGGTTGTTAGTAAAAGTTAAAATCCGAGTGAGTTACTTGGTCGATTTTCGTGCCAAAGTAATCGAGTTACTTTTCGCCTTGATTTGTGATGCAAAGTAAATGATTATTTTTCGATTTTGCTACGTTTTTCGCATATTTATCAAAAAAAGGTACGAAAACATCGTATTCTGCGAAAAAAAACGTAATTTTGAGCGCTTTATTTAACGTTGAATAGCGATGATTTGTGAATATATTACTCGATACCTCTTGTTGAACAAGCGTTTGGTTGTTCCCAATCTCGGTGCGTTTGTGGTCAATCCGTCGAATGGTGATCTGATTTTTGTCGAGCTCTTGAAGCAGGACGACGGTGTATTGATGCGCCAGTTGATGGCCGATGGTTTGTCGGCAGTCGATGCGATGAATATGATCGACCGCTTTGTGTTTGAGATTCGCCATAAGGTCGAGAGTGGAGGTACGGCTGCGCTCAATGGCATTGGTCGTATGTCGCTGGCCGAAGATGGGCTGTATCGTTTTGAGTATGATCCTGATGTAGGGCGCGCAATTGCAGTACCTGCACCGGTGGTCGAAGAGCCGACTCTCGAAATCGAGCCTGAGCCTGAACTTGTGGAAGTGGCTGAGCCTGAGCCGACCGAAGTTGAACCGCAACCTGCTGAGGAGGCTGAGGCCGAATCAGAATCCGAACCGACACCTGCACCCCCGAAGTACGAGCGTCCGCTGATGGAGCCCGAATCGTATGTGAAGGGGCTGCGCTATGGCAAGCCCCAGCGTCCTTCGAAGGATGATATCCGCTACGTGGGGCATAGCACGGGGCGTGGTGTCGATAAGTTTGTGATTATTGCGGTGGTAGCTGCGTTATTGGCTGTTGGAGCGATTGTCTATGGCTGGTTGTCGAGTCGTGCGCAGGAGGATATCTACGGCTATGAGGAGGAGCCTGTGGAGCAGGTTGAGATGCTCGATGAGATGGTTGAATCGACAATCGAGAATGAGTAAATCGCAAGGGTAATAACGAAAAAGGAACGACTTATGGATTTGCAAACACTCAAACAGCGCTTCGGAATAATCGGAATGAGCGAGGCACTGAATCGTGCGTTGGAGATTGCGGTTAAGGTCGCGCCGACCGATCTGTCGGTGTTAGTTACTGGTGAGAGTGGTGTGGGTAAGGAGTTTTTCCCGCAAGTGATCCACGCCCATTCGTCGCGCAAGCACGCTCAATATATCGCCGTAAACTGCGGCGCAATTCCCGAGGGTACGATCGACTCGGAACTTTTCGGCCACGAGAAAGGTGCATTTACCGGTGCAACCGAGGCACGTAAGGGTTACTTCGAGGTGGCTGATGGAGGTACTATCTTTTTGGATGAGGTGGCCGAGTTGCCTCATTCAACGCAGGTACGTCTGTTGCGTGTGTTGCAGACGGGTGAATTTATGCGTGTTGGCTCGTCAAAGGTACTCAAAACAAATGTCCGAGTCGTGGCTGCAACCAATATCTCGCTACCAGCGGCCATTGCTGATGGGCGTTTCCGTGAGGATCTCTACTATCGATTGAATACGGTGCCTATCGAGGTGCCGCCTTTACGTGAGCGTCGTGGCGATATCTATCTGCTGTTCCGCAAGTTCGCCTCTGATGTAGCGTTGCAGTACCGTATGCCCTCGATTACGCTCTCAGACGAGGCGCGCCAGATGTTGGAGTCGTACTATTGGCGAGGTAATATTCGTCAATTGAAGAATGTGGCCGAGCAAATTTCGGCTATTGAGGAGGCTCGTGTCATCACACCACAGATCCTATCGCGTTACTTGCCCGATCAGGACGGAGTGAAGTCGGTGTCGGTGATTTCGTCGCCTCGCAATCGTGCGACCAACGATGTGAGCGATGAACGTGAGTTGCTCTACAAGGTGTTGTTCGATATGAAGAGCGACATCAACGATCTGAAACGTATGCTGGCTGAGGCGTTGCGCAAATCTCCCGATGTCAGCTATCGCCAGCCTGCGAACGAATACAAGGCTCTGTTACCCTCATCGACTATTGATAAGGATTATGAAGAGGTGGAGCAATATGCCGATAGTGAGGATGTTACGAATGATCCCACATCGCGACCTGTGCAGACCAAAGCCGATGCTCAGCGTGAACAGATCATACGTGCATTGCGCAATAATAATGGTCGTCGTCGTGATGCGGCACGCGAGTTGTTTATGTCCGAGCGCACGCTCTATCGCAAGATGAAGGAGTTGGATATCACTGAGTTTTAACCACGAAATCAATCGAAGATGAAACAATTGAAATATATTGCATTGGCAATAATGACCGCTACGCTTACGCTCCTGCCGAGCTGTACGGTGAAGTATTCGTTCTCGGGAGCATCTATTCCAGCTAATGCCAAGACTGTCAGCATTGCCTATTTCCCGAATAACGCAGCGATGGTTGCCCCGATTCTGAGCTCGACGCTGACTGAGGCGTTGAAGGATCGCTTTGCGCGTCAGACCCGCTTGCAGCAGGTGAACGAGGGTGGCGATTTGGCCTTTGAGGGCGAGATTGTCAATTATACCTCGACCACAGCGTCGGTATCGAGTCAGGAGTATGCCGTGCTTAACCGATTGACAATTACCGTTCGTGTACGCTTCACTAATGCGCTCGAACCGCAGTATAATCTCAACAACCGTACCTTCTCGGCCTTTGCCGATTACGATTCGAGCAAACTGTTGCAGGAGGTTGAAGGATCGTTGATCCCTGAGATTGTTGAAAAGTTGGTAGATGATATCTTTAATGCCGCAGTATCTAATTGGTAGCAAGATGAGCAATGTGATAGATAAGTTTGTCGAGGGGGATGGTGTGGCGACAATCGAACAGACAAAGCGCGATCGAGAGGTGATCGTTGCAGAGTTGGATGCATTGATCGCACGCCACGAGTGGTTCTCGGCTGCGCGCATTATTCGTCGATTGGTTAGTGGTGAGGAGGATGAGGCGTTGGAGTTGGTATTGCACGCTCGTGGTGCGTCGTCGTTGTCCCTGTCGAAGGTTGATCCCAAAAGTTTGACGGCAATGACCGACGATGATATTATTGAACGTTTTTTGAATGTTGGCGATTACCGTATTGTGGCT
>JAZOMS010000244.1:0-9738 GCA_045654145.1 Alistipes sp.
GGATGTAAAGGTGCTGGCTGAGGCGATGACCGTGATCCATTCGGGCGTATGTATGGGTCAGATCTTCAAGGGGCGACTTAAACCTGTTCATTCGTTGGCGATGTTTACCGAATTGAATACCAACGCTGTGCCATTGGTCGAAGTGGAGCGAGAGGTGGCTCTCGACTACCTGCGTCGAGGCGATGTGGGTGTATGCGAAGGAATGGCCGAGGGTATCAATCTGCTCTGCTCGGATGGTTTGCCGCTTGGTTGGATCAAAAGAGTAGGTAATCGCTCGAACAATTTGTACCCCAATTCGTTGCGAATTCTGAATTTTTGATTATCTTTGCAACATCGCGCGGGCGCATACGCGCCTGACGTCCGTACAAAACTATTTCAAACTGAGGTCAATCCGTATGGCTAAGAAGATGTTCTACTCGATGGGTGAGGTCGCCGAGATGTTCGACGTCAAGCCCTCATTGTTGCGTCATTGGGAGGCGAAATTCGATATTCTGCGCCCTCATAAAAATAAGAAGGGAAACAGAATGTTTACCCCCGAAGATGTCGAAAATCTGAAATTGATCTACCACCTGGTTAAGGAGCGCGGTATGACCCTTGCAGGTGCTGCACAATATCTCAAAAACGGCATCACCGACACGATGCGTCGCGATATGGAGTTGCTCGACCGATTGCAGAAGATTCGTGCCGAATTGGTCGAGGTTCGTGAGCAGTTGAAGGATGTACCCGACGGCTACACAGTAGTCGAGGTGGCTCAGATCGAGCCCGAGGAGGAGATGACCGTTGGCGAGCCGGAGGAGGAGATGGCAATAGAGGCTATCACTGAGATCATTGAAGATATTGTCGAGGTGGAGAATGACGCGAATATTGAAGTCGAAGAGTTGGTTGAACTGATTATCGAGGAGAACAACGAGGAGGTCGCTGACGAGAGTGAGCCCGAAGAGGTTGTCGAAGATTCAACCAAAGAGCCTATTATAGAGCCTACCGTTGAACCCGAAGAACCAGCCGAGAGAGAGGAGGCCACTGAGGAGGAGCCGAACGACACTACCCCACGTCCGCGTGGAGCGAAGGGTGGCCGTCGCAGCAAAAAGCAGGAGGCAAAGCTCTTCGAGGTGAAGCCCGAGAAGCAGCGTCCGATTGCACCGTTCTTCGATCAAACACTTTTCTAAACAGCACAACACGATGAAGGTACGAGATATAGCCGCAACATTGGAGGAGTTCGCTCCGCTACCGTTGCAGGAGAGTTACGACAACGCCGGTCTGATTGTCGGTGCACCCGACGATGAGGTTACGTGTGCGCTACTCTGTGTCGATATTACCGAGGAGGTGATGGACGAAGCTGAGGCGTGCGGTGCAGATATGATTGTGGCTCACCACCCCATTATCTTCAACCCCATAAAGCGACTGAACGGGACGACATATATCGAACGTGTGGTGGCTCGCGCCATCCGTCGCGGCATTGCGCTCTACGCCTGCCACACCAATCTGGATAGCACCGAGGGCGGTATGAGCTGGCGATTAGCCAAAATGCTCGGTATCGAGAATCTGCACGTTCTGGAATCGACCCGCAAGGATCAACCCGAGGTTGGTTTCGGTGTTGTGGGTACGCTGCCCCAGCCCGAGGATACGTTGGAGTTTCTGGCACGAATGAAACGCACGCTCAATGTTGGTGCGGTGCGTTACAGCCGAATCAACACCCCGACAATCGATCGTGTGGCTCTCTGCACAGGTGCAGGAGCGTCGTTGATGGGCGAAGCACGACGTAGCGGCGCACAGCTCTACATCGCTGCCGACTTCAAGTATAACAACTTTTTGGACGCCGACCGCGACCTGATTATTGCCGATATTGGACATTTTGAGAGCGAATATTGCGCAATTCAGCTGATGTTTGATGTTTTATCAAAAAAATTACCTAACTTTGCGCTCCGCAAAAGCGCAAACGCGATTAACCCGATAAATTATTTAGTATAAACAGATATGGCACAGAAAAAAACAACCGAAGTCGATTACTCGATGCACGACAAAATCATCGCTCTCTACGAGTTGCAGAAGATCGATAGCAAGATCGACGAGATCGACAAAATCAAGGGTGAACTGCCCCTCGAAGTGCAGGACCTCGAAGATGAAATCGCCGGCCTGAAAACCCGTATCGAGAATATCAACGCCGAGATCGAGGAGCTCACAAGCCTCACCAAGCAGCGTAAACGCGAAATCGAAGAGGCTAAGATGTTGATCGCGAAATATACCGAGCAGCAGAACAACGTACGCAACAACCGTGAGTACGACGCGCTGACCAAGGAGATCGAGTATCAGAACCTCGAAATCGAGTTGGCTGAGAAGCGACTGAAAGAGTATGCTGCCGAGATCCGCAACAAGAAACGCGTAGCAGAGGAGGCTGAGGCTACCGCTGCCGATCGCAACATCGACTTGGAGGCTAAGCGCAAGGAGTTGGACGGCATCGAGGCTGAGACCGCTAAGGAGGTCGAGGTTCTGCGTGCTCAGGAAGCAAAGGCTCAGGAGGTTATCGATGAGCGCCTGCTGACGGCTTACAATCGCATCCGTTCGAACGTTCGCAACGGTTTGGCTGTCGTAACCATCAAGCGTGATGCTTGCGGTGGTTGCTACAACCGTATCCCGCCCCAGCGTCAGGCTGAGGTTCGTCTGGGCAAGAAGATCATCGTCTGCGAGTACTGCGGTCGAATCTTGGTTGCTGACCCTGAGGAGGAGTAGGATTCAATTCAGAATTCAAAATTCATAATTATGCCGCGCTTTTCGGAGCGCGGCTTTTCTTTGCTTTTGTTTAGACTCATCATTGGCGTGCTTGTCGTCGTTGTGTGTCATTCTGAGCGTAGCGAAGAATCTACTTCGAATCGTAAATTGTAAATTAATAAAGCCGCGCCCTGAGGAGCGCGGCTTTGGTCGTTATTAGAAACGCCAACCGACCAACATTTGCAATGCGCCCGTCTTGATTCCGCTACCGACGCTGACCGAGTTAAGTCCCATCAGATAGCGACCTTCGAGAATCAATCCAAAATCGAAATCGTAGCTCAGACCACAAATGAAATCGGCGTGAAAACGGTTGGTTTTCTGTTTCAAACTGAGAAAATCATCCTTGGCAAGTTTCTGCTTAGCCGCAACTCGATAAGCGATCTGACCGCCAACCTCAAAATTCAAGCCATCAATCAGATAGAACTTAGCCAGCACAGGCATTGTCAGATAGTCGAGGCGAAACTTTTCGCTCACTCCACCAACATTGGTATTGAAACCCTGCTGCGAGTAGAGTAGCTCGCCCTGAATCGCAAACCAATCATTGACCCAACGCGACGCAAACGCACCAACAACAACTCCCGCACGCATCTTGGAGCCTTCGATGCCGTTTGCCGATGAGAATGAGATGCCGGCCTTAGGACCAAAGCCCCAAGTCTGAGCCTGCGCAGCCACACTCACGGCCACGACGGCTAAAAGTGAAAGTAGAATCTTTTTCATAATACACTGTTTTTTAGTCGATAATTATAGTTTATTATCGTGTTACAGCCACCGAGGTGCAAGAAAAATGCCAAATTTTAGTACCTTTGTGCTGGTTTAACAATTAGCAGAACACACTATGCCAACCTATGCTGAAATAATCAATCGAATGAAGCGCGCCGCCGCTCGTAACTACAACGAGCGCGAGGCCCATACGTTGGCTCTGTGGGCAGTCGAGGCTCTGACCGCAGCCGACAGAGTGCAGTTGCTCGTCGATCCGCATCGCGAGGTCGAGCAGGTGGATATGGTCGAGGTGGAGCGCTACGAACGTGAACTGATGGAGGCTCGACCGATACAATATATTATAGGTTCGACGGAGTTTTGCGGATTGCAGTTCGCCGTGGGCGAAGGTGTGCTCGTGCCTCGACCCGAAACCGAAGAGTTGGTGCGCTGGGTGACTGAGGAGTGTCCGACAGTACAACGTGTACTCGATATCGGCACAGGTAGCGGAGCGATTGCAGTCGCTCTGGCAAAGTTGCTCCCTACGGCAGAGGTTGTGGCGATGGATATCTCGGAGGTGGCACTCGACTATGCCGCACGCAATGCCGCAACGAACGGCGTGCAGGTGCAGGTGGTGCAGGGTGATGCTCTGAGTGACTGGGCAAGTAGCTTTGCAGAGTTGGACGTAGTAGTGTCGAATCCACCATACGTACCCGAGTCGGATCGAGCAACGATGCACCGCAACGTACGCGACTATGAGCCCGATTTGGCTCTGTTTGTTCCCGACAACGACCTGCTCAGATTCTATCGATCGATTGCCGATGGAGCTGCACAAGCATTGCGAATGGGCGGAGCACTCTACTTCGAGATCTACGAAGGAGCTGCTGAACAAATGATCGAGATGCTCACCGAGCGAGGTTGGGACGAGATCGAGCTGCGACGAGATTTTAACGATAAGAACCGAATGATCAGATGTCGGAAGAGATAACCAAACGTCGAACACGCACGGCCGACGAGGCTTACACAGCATTAGCCCGTTTGTGCGCACGTGCAGAGAAGTCATCAGGCGACGCACGACGCTTGATGCGCACGTGGGGTGTGCCCGAATCGGAGCGAGAGGGAGTGCTGCAAAGGCTTCTGCGTGAACGATTCATCGACGATAGTCGCTATGCCTCGGCATTCGTGCGCGACAAGATTGCGCTGAGCGGCTGGGGACCCTACAAGATCCGCACGGCATTGGCCGCCAAAGGCGTTGCACGTGAGGTGATCAACGAGGCTTTGGCAGAGTGCGACCGCACGAAGATGGATGGCAGACTCGAACAGATGTTGCGTCGCAAACTCAGCGCATTGCGTGGCGGAACTCCGTACGAGCGTCGTGCCAAGTTGATGCGATATGGGCTTTCGCTCGGTTACGACTACTCGGCAGTGGTAGATCAAGTCGAAGATATAATTAAAGAATAAAACGATTGAATATGAAACGATTAACCATACTACTCATTACAGCATTCGTAATGACGGCAACAGCGTTGGCGCAGGGCGATTCGACACGTTATCGCTATCCGCTCGATCTCGAACCACTCTACTCGGCAGGTTTTGCCGAGATGCGTCCCAACCACTTCCACTCGGGTGTTGATCTGAAAACCGAAGGCGTCGAGGGGCACTCGCTCTATGCCATTGCCGACGGCGAAGTGGTGCGCATCGGAGTGCAACCTGGTGGCTACGGTCGTGTGCTCTACATCGAGCACCCCGACGGAAACACCTCAGTCTATGCTCATATGCAGAGCTTTGCAGAGCCCATCGAGCGTTTCGTGCAGGCAGAGCGTTATCGTCTGCGTCGCAACTTGGGCGACTTCTACCCCGCTGCTGGTCAATTTAGATTCAAGCGCGGTGAGCTGATAGGTAAGGCCGGAAATTCGGGCTCGTCGGGCGGTCCGCACGTACATTTCGAGGTACGCAAGACCGCAACACAGGAGACCCAGAATGTCATCGTCAAGGAGATGATTCCCGCCATTGATGACATCGCTCCACTCATTATGCGAGTACACTATATCGAGGTCGATACGGTGCGTGGTGTGGCTGTCAATGCACCACGCAGAACGTTAGGAGTCAAGCGTGTAGAGCCTACTGTATATACCGCTGCCTCGACCGAGCCGATGGGTGTCGGTGCAAAGGGTTACTTCGTGCTCGAAGCCTCGGATCGTCGCAATAACGTGTCGAATACGTTCGGTTTGTATCGTGTTACGGCACGTGTCGATGGCGAGGTGTTCTATGAGTATCGTATGGATGGCTTTACGTTCGATCTGTCGCGTTACTGCAACGCCGTAAGCTACTACCCCATCAAGCGCAACTCACGCAACGAGGTCTTTCGCTTGGCTCAACTCGATGGCAACATCTTCCCCTACAAGCAGATGCACAATCGAGGCATAATCACAACGACCAAAGGTCAGCAACGCACAATCGAAATCGAATGTGAGGATGAATGCAACAATATCTCGCGCCTGACATTCACGATCGAGGGTCGTGGCGACGAGGCGTCGTTCCAAGCTAAGGTCGATTCGACAGCTCTCGTAGCAAGCAACCGTGCGACATTCAACCACTCGGCAGATGGGTTATCGATCCGTATTCCTGTGGGGGCTTTATACGAGCCTATTATCTACAAGCAGCAGATACACAGCAGATTGAATAATCAAATGGTGGAACGCAACGACTCATTGCTCGTTGTACTCTCGGACATCTATGAGGTGGGTGATCCGAGTATTCCCTTGCAAAAGTCGGCACGCATCACCATACGCGGTTTCGTACCCGAGAATCTGCGACGCTATACCACCATCGCTGGTGTAGGCGACAACGGTGGGCTATGGCACGCAGGAGGTCGCTACCGCGATGGCGAGGCGAGCCTCTCGACACGTTCGTTCGGGCGTTACTGCCTGGTGGCTGATTTAGGGGCACCGACCATTGTCGAGCCATTCGCCTCGGGGGCAGATATGAGCAAAGCAAAAAGTATTTCGTTCCGTCTGCGCGACAACTTCTCAGGAGTCAATTCGGTGGTGCTCACCATCGACGGCAAATGGGCACCGTGGGACCGTAAATCGTCGGGTAGCCCTATCGTACATACGTTCGATGACGAGCGTTTCGGGCGCAACCGCAACCACACAATGCGTCTGACGGTTACTGACGGTGTAGGCAATACAACCGTTTGGGAGGCAGAATATTACAGATAGTGGATTATGCTCAGAAAGTTGGATTATGATTGGTTGCTGTTCGATCTGGACGGCACACTAACCGACCCCTTCGAGGGCATCACTCGCTCGGTCGAATATGCGCTGAATGCATTCGGCATTGAGGTCGAAGATCGTCGCACGTTAGCACCCTTTATCGGTCCTCCACTTGTCGAATCGCTCACCGAGCGTTATGGTTTTACGATGGAGGATGCGGTGGCTGCCGTTGCGAAGTATCGTGAATATTTTGCGGTCAAAGGTCTCTACGAAAATGAAATATTCGAGGGTATTCCCGAACTACTCAACGACTGCCGCAAGGCTGGTTACAAGATCTCGATGGCAACCTCAAAGCCGACACATTATGCCAAGATCATTGCTGAGCACTTCGATATTGCACGCTATTTCGACGCCATTCACGGCAGTTCGCTCGACGGCTCGCGCATAACCAAGTCATCAGTGGTGGCCGAGGTAGTGCGTGAGGAGAAGCTCGATCCCGCACGTGCATTGATGATTGGCGATCGACGCCACGATGTCGAGGGCGCACGCGAACACGGAATCAAAACCGTCGGTGTTCTGTATGGCTACGGCTCACGCGAAGAGCACGAAGCGGCGGGCGCAGCATATATAGTCAATGACCTTGCTGAATTGCGAGAGTTGCTGATCAGTGAATAGAAACAGACGAGCCGCAGGAATTGACCCTACGGCTCGTTTAATTTTAGGCTACGAAATGATTACTCGGCTGCCTTCTCAGCCTCAATCACATCGAACATCGTTTTGAAGGTGTAACCCTTCTCGCTCAGTCTGTCGATAATATCACCCAAATGGTTGTAGGGACGATCTTCGTCAGTGCGATCAGGATAGTTCATCGCGTGAATCAACAACACCACGCCATTGAAGGTATTCTCCTCTTCGAACTTCCACAGATTGTCGAGAATCATCTCGGTCGAGTGGTAGATCTCGGTATCGGGGCTTGTCCAATCCATACCCGTCAACAGACCGCCCGTCGGATTGACCAAACGATAGCCCAACTCGGTCATCACATCGACAGCCTCCTGATTGTAGGTTTCATAGGGAGGAATCAGCCAGTAATACTGCTCCTTAGTCAGACCGAAACGCTCCAACTCCTGCTCCATACGTGCAAAATCACGGCGGAGTGAATCGGGCGTAACAAGTGAAATCGTAGGATCGCTCTCATCAACAAACAGCAGGTGAGCAAACGAATGAGCCGAAAGGTAGTGCCCCTCGTCGATGATGCGCTTGATGGGCTCCTGATAGCGATCGACCGTAAAGCATACGCCCGTGGGGAAGAATGAGCCCTTGACTCCCTTCTCTTTCAGCGTATTCAGCACGGGAACGACGCCATCGAAGTTCTCAAAATAGCCCGAGTCCAACTCACTGTAATGAGCCGTGAAGACCAGATAGACACACTTCTCGTCAGTGTTGATGCGCTCGACAACACCGTATTCGTCAGTTACGAATACGGGAGCAGCACTCTTGGGTTTGCAGTTGCAGGCAACCATCGCTACGGCTGCCACGATCACTGCGATGCAGGTAAAGATCCGTTTCATAATTCTATTATTTAGTTAGTTAGTTAGCGTTGTTATCCAACTTTTCGAAAATCTCACGCAGGAACTGACCCGTGTAACTCTCCTCGACCTGCGCCACCTCGCGCGGCGAACCTTCGGCCACAACACGACCACCCGCCGAACCTCCCTCAGAACCTATGTCAATGATATGGTCGGCAACCTTGATTACATCCAGATTATGCTCAATCACAATCGCAGTGTTGCCTCGATCGACCAACTTCGAGATCACCTCCAAGAGTTGTTTCACATCCTCAAAGTGCAGACCCGACGTAGGCTCATCGAGGATATAGAGCGTACGTCCCGTATCGCGCTTAGCCAACTCGGCCGAGAGCTTAATGCGCTGGCTCTCACCACCTGAAAGCGTTGTGCAGGGCTGACCGAGAGTTAGGTAACCCAAGCCCACCTCCTGGATAGCACGCAGTTTGGTAGCAATCGAAGGTATCGACTCGAAGAACTCAACAGCACGATTTATGGTCATATCGAGGACATCATTGATACTCTTGCCCTTATATTTCACTTCGAGCGTTTCGCGGTTGTAGCGACGACCTCCGCATACCTTGCACGAAACATAGACATCGGGCAGGAAGTTCATCTCGATTGTCTGCACGCCCGCACCTCGGCACTCCTCGCAACGACCACCACGCACGTTGAACGAGAAGCGTCCAGCCTTGAATCCTCGTACCTGAGCATCGGGCGTAGCCTCGAACAGCTTGCGGATGTCGGCAAAGACACCCGAATAGGTCGCAGGATTGCTACGGGGCGAGCGTCCAATGGGCGACTGATCGACCACAACGAGTTTATCAATGTTCTTTACACCCTCGATCGACTCGTAAGGCAGAGGTTGATCCAATGAGCGATACAGCTCACGGCTGAGGATCGGACGCAGGGTCTCGTTCACGATCGACGACTTACCGCTACCGCTCACACCTGTAACGCAGAGAAATTTACCAAGTGGGAAACTTACCGTTACGTTCTTCAAGTTATTGCCCGTTGCACCACGTAGTGTAATCACCTCACCATTACCCTCGCGAAGTTGCTCGGGAATAGGTATCGAACGACGCCCCGTCAGGTAGTCGGCCGTCAGCGAGTCGCTCTGCTCGACCTCCGAGGGCGTGCCCGCTGCAACTATGTTACCACCCTTCATTCCCGCACGTGGTCCTACATCGACTACATAGTCGGCCGAGCGAATCATCTCCTCGTCGTGCTCGACTACAATGACCGAGTTGCCAGCATCACGTAACTCTTTGAGCGAGCGGATCAAACGACGATTATCGCGCTGATGCAGGCCAATGCTCGGCTCGTCCAAAATATATAGCACATTGACCAGCTGCGATCCCACCTGTGTAGCCAATCGGATACGCTGGTTCTCACCTCCTGACAACGATCGCGAAGCGCGCGACAACGACAGATAACCCAATCCGACATCGACCAGAAAACCTGCTCGCGAACGCATCTCCTTCAATATTTCGTGA
>JAZOMS010000245.1:0-1920 GCA_045654145.1 Alistipes sp.
AGCCGGCTACGATGATGACAGATGAGGAAATAGATTCAAAACTATTATAAATGCGTACATTAAACGATATCACAAATGACTTGAAAGCTCGCTTTGTTAGTAATGGTGAGCTGATGGCTCTTTATGGGTTGGAACCCGATAAAACTTTCGATGAACAATTTAGCAAGGTCTCGTTCGAAGCTCTGATCATTCATATTGTAGCCTTTGCTTGTTGGTTAGTCGAACAGACGTTCGTAACCACCTCGTGGGAGGTTGATGCGGCTATTGATGCCCGATATGTGGCCAGTATTCCGTGGTATCGAGAGCAAGCGCTTGCATACCAACACGGCTACGATCTGACCTACATCGAGGCTACACGTTCGTATGGTTACGCTATTGATGATCCTAATGCAAAGATCGTAGCCTATGCTGCTGCGCGAGAGATTAAGGACGACAATGATATTCAGCGTGTGCAGATCCTTGTTAGCAAAGCCGAGAAAGAGCCTTTGACCGATGAGGAGTTCTCTCGGTTCTCATACTATATGCAACGAATTGCGCCCGCAGGCTCACGCCTCGATATTGTAAGCAAGGCGAGCGATAAGTTGCAGATATCGGCCCAAGTTAATTACAATCCACTATTGCTAACGTCTGATGGCAAACGTATTTCTGACGGCACATCGCCCGTAGCAGAGGCTATCGAGAACTACATCAATGCCATTAAGTATGGTGGAGTGTTTAATAAGACGAAACTGACCGATGCGATACAGGGTGCAGAGGGTGTTACTGACGTGATCCTGCGCAGTGTCCACACAGCGACTGCCGATGGGGCATTCATAGAACTCGACGGTAATAGCTATGCTTCGACCTCAGGCAGCTTCGTAGTTGATGATTTGACAATATCATATTTGGCGGCTTATGAAAATTAATTGGGATAGATTCATCGCTTTCAATCTGCCGGTGGTGATGCGTCAGATCAAGATCTTCAACTTTCTGAAAGTGCTTCTGTCGGGAGTTGTCGATCTTCACGATCGTGGACAAGATTGGAGAGACGCAGCATTGCAACGAGCCTCATACAATTCGTCTGCCATTATGCTCGAACGTATGCTGCGTGATCAGATGGGTGTCGCAGCTGAAATCCAGCCAGCGAACTCGCCATACGACTTTAAGGTCGTGATCGAAAAGCAGGGGGAAAACTATGACGATGCTCGTCTGCGAGCGTTGATCGACAAATATAAGCAGGCCGACAAAGCCTATTACATCGAAAATGGAGCAGTTGACTTCAAAGTGTCGTTCATTGACTACGTCTGCGAAGAACTCAGCGATGTCTTCTCGGCTCAATTTATAAACTATCGATGCGAACAGGTGTATGTCAATCTGATCAACACCATCACCCTCGTTGTAGATCAGAACGAGCTTGGAGAGATCGAGGTCTATGCAACATCGGAGTACCCCGTCTCATCTCCGATAGTCGTAACTCTGATGTATGGTCAGCAACTTCAATTTGAGGTTGGCGCGACAAGGTCTGAGAGTTACTATCCCAACTATGGCGATCTGATTGACAAATGGACAATCGAGCAGATCACGCCGGGACAAGACGAAGATTATCATTATCAACCTGGAACAGTAATACAATGGCGTATACAAACAACGGATACCAGCGTTCGCTAACTCTTGAAGTGAAACGCATTGTAGATGGCGTGGTGCAATCTACAACCACATACAATGGTCTTTTGGCATTCGGTAGCTACGGCGAGATAACCCCGCAAGAGATGGCGAGAATGTCGTACGAGGAATATAAACAACGACTTGATGATTTCGTCAGATACGTCGAGAGTCAAGTGGCTGGACTGGACGTGTCGGCAGTACTTCAAGCGGGATCCGAGGCTCGTCGATATAATACCTCAGCGTGTCCAATTGATTAATTATCTGCGATTATGAGTA
>JAZOMS010000246.1:0-1903 GCA_045654145.1 Alistipes sp.
CCTTCGCGATGGCCAAGAAGTATATCTATACGCTGATTTACACGGATGCAGGCCTGCTGCTGAAGGATGAGAAGCCCGTGACGATCGACCTCAATGCCGGTAGCGAGGCTCCCGCTGAGGAGCCTTACAGCCATGTGAAGGTGGTCGTAAACTACGACGAGATGACCGCTCCCGCAGTGACGGGTACGAATGTCTATGGTTACATCTTCTGGGGTGATGACAGCCGTCAGGACTATGTTTCGGAGGAGCAGCACAGCTATCCCGGCATGGGCCCCTATACGATGATGATGGACCTGTGGAATGCCGAGACCTTCTCGATGACGGGTCTCAAGGGTGTTTCCGAGATCGACCTCTCGAAGTTCTAAAAACTGACTTTGAATATTTTAGAGGAGGAGTTGGCTGCGGCCGATTCCTCCTTTTGTTTTTGGCAGATTAAAAAATAGTTGTATCTTTGTTATTTGATTGGTGCCTTATGTCGTTTTGCATAAGGGCTGTAAGTGATTGAGAATGCTGAAATTTCAACCCATATTGATGTGTCCGGTGTGGGGTGGCGAGCAGATTGCCCCCTATAAGGGTCTCGAGGCTTTCGACCGTCCGATTGGCGAGTGCTGGGAGCTTTCGGGCCTTGCCGGCTATGAGTCGATCGTGAGCGAGGGACCCGATTGCGGCCTCACGCTGCGTGAGCTTGTGGCGCGCGAGGGCGAGAAGTTGGTCGGTAAGGCCAACTACCGTCGTTTTGGGGAGGAGTTTCCGCTGTTGGTGAAGTTTATCGACGCCCGTCAGGATCTCTCGATCCAGGTGCACCCGAACGATCGCTTGGCGCGTGAGCGTCACGCCTGCAGTGGCAAGAGCGAGCTGTGGTATGTGGTGCGTGCCGAGGAGGATGCCCGTCTACGCATCGGATTCAACCGTGCGGTGACCCCTGCCGAGTATGAGCAGGCCGTAGAGGAGCATCGCATCGTGGAGTTGATGTCGGAGTATCGCATTCAGGAGGGCGATTTGTTCTACCTTCCCGCAGGTCGCATCCACACGATTGGTGCCGGTACGATGGTGGTCGAGATTCAGCAACCTTCGAATATTACCTATCGCATCTACGATTATGGTCGTCCGGGTACGGATGGCAAGCCGCGCGAACTGCATACCGAGCTGGCGCGCGAGGCGATCGATTATAGCTACCTGCCTGATTACCAAACCCACTATACGCCAAAGATGGACGAGGCGGTGCAGTTGGCCCGCAACGAGCATTTTACGGTGACGCTCTTCGATTTGAGCCGTCAGCAGATTCTGGACCTCGAGTGGCTCGACTCGTTTGTGGCGGTGGTCTGCACCGAGGGCGAGGGTACGCTTATCGACGATAAGGGCCGCAAGATGACAATCCACCAGGGCGAGACGGTGCTTGTTCCTGCCGAGGCTAAGTGCCTGCATCTGATTCCGCAAGGCGAGCAGTTGAAGCTACTCACGGCCTGGATTGATTGCTAACGGCATACGAAACGACGCATCTTACTCGTTTGTTGGTTAAACACAAATAAGGCAAACGATGAATCAACCTCAAAATCTGGAGAAATATCGGGGTAGTTACTCCGAGCGCGGGCTGATGAATAAACTCTCGGCCGTGGCACGCAAGGCAGGCGTGAAGGCTGTCTATGCCGTGTTGTTGCTCTATTATGCCCTGCAGAGCCCCAATACTTCGACCAAGGATAAAAGCATTATTTACGGCGCTTTGGGTTACTTTATTCTGCCTCTGGACCTCGTGCCCGATTTCATTCCGTTAGCCGGTTTTGGCGACGATTTAGGCGCTCTAGTGTGGGCAATCAGTCGTGTGGTGGCCAATATCACGGACGAGGTGCGCGAAAAGGCGCGCACGAAGCTCCGCGACTGGTTTGGTGATTATGACCAGCAGGAG
>JAZOMS010000247.1:0-4459 GCA_045654145.1 Alistipes sp.
TAGCACCAACACCCAAACCGCAAAAGGGGTCAAACAATGCCCCCAAGCAGGAGGGGACGAAGCGCCGTCGTCATCGTGGAGGGCGTCATCTTCGTCGCAAGCCCACGGGCGACAAACCACAAGAATAGAGCAATGGCCGACCCCAACATGGCATCGGCCATCATTTTTTAGTACTACCTATATTTATAAATAAACTATCGCCAACTTCGCCACTACCAAACCTCCGAAGTAACCAGCGGCAATCTGCGACGGGTTATGCGCCCCAAGATGCAGGCGTGCCGACGCCAATGCACCCGACAGCAGAATGGTCGCAATCAACGCCCAAAAATGCTGACCCGCACCAGCCACACTCAACAGCGTAAACATAGCCGTAACACCTCCCATACATATCAAATGTAGGCTTATCTTCCAGAATGGAGTAACCACAAGCGCCAGCACCTCGCAACAAACTGCCGCCAAGACAAACTTGCGCACCAGCGTCGCCACTGCCACCTCCGAGAGGGTAATGGCACACAACAGATAGCAGATAGTACCCACCATCAATGGCAAGATACGCGAGCGTTGCGAATGGAGTCCCAAGTTTTTGATCAGCCCCAATCCACGCATAAATGCGATTGACAACATCGGCACAATAGCGGCATAGAGCATAACAACCCACGCCAGATAGTTCTTAACCGACACGGGCAGTCGCGACAGAAAACCATCGGTAAGCAACATAAAACCAATAACATAGAGTGGCACTATAAATGGATGCAGCACCCACGACAGCGCACGCGACAAACGTGTCGCCCACGACGAATCGTGAGCTATCGTCGGCTCTTCGGCTTGTGATGTTTCGACCGTTATATTACTCTCTTCAATCATCTCTACGGTTAAATCTGTTTGCGCAGACGAGCCACGGGAATATCCAACATCTCGCGGTACTTAGCCACCGTGCGGCGGGCAATGCGATAACCCTTCGAATTGAGAATATCCATCAGCACCTCATCGGTCAGAGGGTGGCGCTTATCCTCCTCGGCAATGCAATCCTGCAAAATCTGCTTGATCTCGTGGCTCGAAACCTCCTCGCCACTCTCGGTCTGCATAGCCTCCGAGAAGAGCGATTTGAGCGATAGCACCCCAAAGTGCGTCTGCACATATTTACTATTGACCACACGCGAAATAGTCGAGACGTCCAACCCCGTGCGGTCGGCTATATCTTTGAGAATCATCGGGCGCAGACGGCTCTTGTCGCCATCCTTGAAATACTCTTGCTGGTAGTCCAAGATCTCGCGCATCGTATGCATCAACGTGTCGTGGCGCTGCTTGATAGCCGAAATAAACCACTTAGCCGAATCGATCTTGCTCTTGACAAACTGCACCGCCTCACGATTCTCCTCGCTCACCGTACCATCAGCCGAAGCCATCTCGCGCATCATCTCCACATAGCGACGATTGACTCTCAACTCGGGGACATTGTACGAGTTAAATTGCAGATCGAACTTGCCATTCTGATAATCCAACAGAAAATCGGGGATAATGTATGGAGCGGCATCACCCGTGCCCTCGCTGAAACTACCCCCGGGGCGTGGCGATAGACGACGGATCTCGGCCGCAGCCTCACGGAACTCATCCTCGGTGATATGCATACGACCAATCAGACGCTCATAATGTTTCTTGACAAACTCGTCGAAATGATCTGCCAGAATCTTGCGAGCCGTCCGACGTGCCCGCGAGGTCATAGGCAACTGCTTCATTTGCAATAACAGACACTCCTGCAACGATCGCGCGCCAATACCCGCAGGCTCCAAGTCTTGAATCACTGCCAGCAGTCGCTCCAACTCCTCGATCGAGGCTTCGACACCCACCGTGAATGCCAGATCGTCGCTGACGGCCTCCATATCGCGACGCAAGTACCCATCCTCGTCTAAACTACCGACAAGATAGCGCGCCAAAGTCATCTCGTGTGGCGTGAGGTTGCGAAAACCCAACTGTTCGATGAGCGACTCCTGCAACGAACGACCACCCGTGATATAGACCGGACGCTGCTTATCATCCTTCGAACGATTGTTGATATGCGCCTTGTATGAGGGTGTATCGTCCTCCTTCAAATACTCCTCGACCGAGATGCGAGCGGGCTGTTCGTCATCGTTCTGCTCGGGCTCCTGCTCTTCGAGAACTATGTTCGACTCTATCTCCTCTTTGATGCGCGAGTCGAGCTGCGCCGTAGGCAGCTCCAAGAGTTTGATCATCTGGATCTGCTGCGGCGAGAGTTTCTGTTGCAGGGTTTGAACCTGGCGTTGATTGATGTTTGACATAGTGTAAGACCTTGTTTCTAAATAATTTTACAACCAATTAGTTACGGGGTCTCTTCGCTTTCAGATTTCGGTTGAGTAGAATAGATTGTGCGCCACGCCTAACGCGCAGCGCACAATCGTTCGTTAAGTCGCTCGTCTGTTAGAACTCGGCGTTCTTCGGCGTGCGCGGGAAGGGAATCACGTCGCGGATATTGGCCATACCCGTTACGAACAACAGCAGTCGCTCGAAACCCAGACCAAAGCCACTGTGAGGTGCTGAACCCCAACGACGAGTGTCGAGATACCACCATACATCCTTCTCGTTCATACCAAGCTCCTCGATTCTTGCACGAAGTTTGCCATAATCTGCCTCACGCTCCGAACCGCCGATAATCTCGCCGATTTTCGGGAACAGAACGTCCATTGCGCGTACCGTACGACCATCTTCGTTCTGTTACATATAGAATGCCTTGAACTCCTTCGGGTAGTTGATCAGTATCACGGGACGCTTGAAGTGCTTCTCAACCAAGTAACGCTCGTGCTCGCTCTGCAAGTCGCAACCCCACTCAACGGGGAACTCAAACGTCTGACCACTCGCCTTCAAGATCTCGATACCCTCGGTGTAGTCCAAACGCTTGAAATCGTTCTCAACAACAAAGTTCAGACGGTCGAGCAACTCGTTGTCCCACATCTTGTTCATAAACTCCAAATCCTCCTTGCAGTTCTCCAACGCATAGCGAATCAGATACTTCAAGAAGTCCTCAGCAAACTCCATATTGTCCTCCAAGTCGTAGAAGGCAACCTCAGGCTCGATCATCCAGAACTCAGCCAAGTGGCGCGGAGTGTTCGAGTTCTCAGCGCGGAACGTAGGACCAAAGGTGTAGATCTGACCCATCGACAGCGCACCCAACTCGCCCTCCAACTGACCCGAAACGGTCAGGTTACAAGCCTTACCGAAGAAGTCCTGCGAGTAGTCAACTGCGCCCTCCTCGTTGCGAGGAATATTGTTGAGGTCCATAGTGGTGACGTTGAACATTGCGCCTGCACCCTCGCAGTCCGAACCGGTAATCAGCGGCGTATGCAGATAGTAGAAACCTCTGTCGTTGAAATACTTATGAATTGCGTAAGCCATTGCGTGGCGAATACGCAGAATTGCACCGAAGGTGTTGGTGCGTGGACGGAGGTAGGCGATGTCGCGAAGGAACTCCAACGAGTGACCCTTCTTCTGCAACGGATAGGTTGCCGGATCGGCAGTACCATAAACCTCGATAGACTCTGCCTGAACCTCAACACCCTGTCCTGCACCAAGCGACTCGACCAAAGTACCCTTGACAGCAACGCAAGCACCTGTGGTGATAGGTTTGAGCTCCTCCTCCGAGATCTTCGAGAGGTCGGCAACAATCTGGATATTTGCAACACACGAGCCATCGTTCAGAGCCAAAAAGGCCACATTCTTGTTTCCTCGCTTTGTGCGCACCCAACCCTTTACGATAACCTCGTTACCGTAGTCGGTAGATTTCAAAAGTTGTGCAATTCTCATAATATCTTGTCTTTGTTATTATCTTCTAAACCGCAAAGATACAAATTTTTTTAGTTATTATACCAAAGGTATGCACCAGATTTTATCAAAAGTGGCTCCGCACCCTTTGAGTGGTTGTTATTCGGACTATTTTAGTTATATTTGCGACACTATTAAAACAACCTTAAAAGTATGAAAAGAACACTCCTTGCTGTGATAGGTCTGCTATTGGCGATAGAGGGCTACTCGGCGGTAACAACACCCGCAGTCTATGGAAGTATCAACAACAACCACTACGCAATACACACCCATCTGCGCCACATAGGCTGGGATATGAAGAACAAAAATCCTCGCCACGCAGGAGTGTTTTATGATGAACTTACACCGGAACCGTATCAGACCTGGTAGAGGGTGCAAAATCTACGGATAGTGGGTTTGTGATTTAGAGTATTTGCGCTATCTTTGTAGAAGATTGACAACAACTTAAAAAGAGCTTTATATGAAGAGAATTATTTTGACCTTTGCTACTCTTGTAGCACTATTTGCTGTATCGGCGCAGAGTGCCTCTACGGTAATTATCCCGCGACCACTCGAAGCTACACAGGCGAAGGGTGTCTTTGTCGTAACACCCAAGACCATAATTGTTCCTGCGGAGGAGTCTCTG